>NZ_JBSHHD010000003.1:0-204884 GCF_053618155.1 Agromyces sp. NPDC055658
GTCTCGTCGGTGCCGCCCGTGCCTCAGCCGGTGCGCTCGGCGAGCATCTGCTGCATGCGGGCGATCTCGATGCCCTGGTCCGATTCGACGTGACGGGCGAACTGGTCGGTCGCCGACTCCTGGCCGCCGCCGTCGGCGTAGAGGTCGTCGACCATCTGCACTGCGCCCTCGTGGTGCTGGATCATGTACTCGAGGAACAGCAGGTCGAACTCCTCGCCCGTCGCCGCCTCGAGCTCGGCGAACTGGTCGTCGCTCAGCATGCCGGGCATCGACTCGGCGTCGTGCGCCTCGTGGCCGCTGCCGTCGCCGTTGACGGGCACCGATCGCTCCTGCAGCCACGTCGTGATCTGGGTCTTCTCGTCCTGCTGACTCACCGACATGCGTTCGGCGAGCAGGCGGATGTCGCGGTCGTCGGTGCGATCGTCGACGAGATCGGTCATCTCGATCGCCTGCTGGTGGTGGCGGATCATCGCGAGCATGAACGCCGAGTCGACCTCGGAGAACTCGGGCGACCCGAGGTTCGCCGCCTCGTCGGGGGAGAGCGTGCGGTTCGATTCGCCGGGCGCACCGAGCTGCACGACCGGGCTGGTCGGCTCGGGGGAGTCGGGCCCGGTCGGCGTGCAGGCGGTGAGCGCGACCGCGAGCAGGAGCGGCGAGGCCGCCAGGAGGGCTGTGCGTGCGCTGTAGGGGCGCCGTGTCGTCATCCGCATACCTCGTCTTCGTCGATGGGCAGTGCACTCGCAGGATCGTCCCGCGGCAGTGCGCACGATGTCTCCATCTAACCCCGAGTCGTGTCGACGCGGGAACCGAGCGGTCGATGCGGGTGGCGGGCACGCGGGCGAAGCGCTCCGTGCGCCTACGGCCGGCCGGGAGGTGCGATCGAGCCGCGTTCGACGAGGTGCTGGTCGAGCACCTTCGTCACGGGCGGCGCGCCGTCGCCGCCGATGCGGCGGATGAGCAGCCGCGCGGCCTCCGCGCCGATCTCGTGGATGGGCTGCGCCATGACCGTCACGCCCGGGGTCGTGAGCTCGGTCCAGTCGGCATCATCGAACGCCACGAGCGAGAGCTCGTCGGGGATCGACACGCCGAGGCGTCGTGCGGCCCGGAACGCCGCGAGCGCGACGAGGCTGTCGGAGGCGATGATCGCGGTCGCGGGTTCTGCCGAGCCGAGGATGCGCTGCACGAGCACCTCGACGCCGTCGCGGCGGGCGTTGAGGTGCACGTACTGATCGGCGTTCGGTACGCCCGCCTCGGCGAGCGTCGCCGTGAAACCGTCGACGCGTTCGGCGACCGAGGTCGACGCGAGGGTGTCGCCCAGCCGATAGTCGCCGTCGTGCGCGATCGTGGAGATGAACGCGATGCGGCGGTGTCCCGCGTCGAGCAGCAGGCGCGTCAGCCGGCGGGCGCCGGTGCGGTTGGCGGCGATCACCGTGTCGACCTCGAGTTCCGGCACGGCGCGGTCGAAGAGCACGAGCGGCCGGCCCGACTCAACGACGGGGCGGAGGTTGGTCGGATCGATCGACGATGCCGGTGCGACGAGCAGGCCGTCGACGCGCTTTGCCAGCTGCACGCCGATGGCCTTCGCCTCGGCGGCGGCCTCCTCGTCGGAGTTCGAGAGGATGAGGTCGAACCCGGCCGCGACGGCGACGTCGGCGGCGCCGCGGGTGGCCTGCGCGAAGAACGGGTTCTCGATGTCGCCGACGACGATGCCGAGCGTGTGCGACCGACCCGTGCTCATGGTGCGGGCGAGGGCGTTCGGCCGGTAGCCGAGCTCTTCGGCGGCGCGTTGCACGCGATCGCGGACCGCGTCGCTCACGGCCCCGTAGTCGCCGAGCGCGCGCGCGGCGGTCGCCTTCGAGACCTTCGCGGCGGCGGCCACGTCGCTGACCGTCACCTCGCGGCGACCGTTGCCCGGCTCGCTCATGTCACCTCCGTTGGAATGGGCGTCTCCTGAAACTACTGGTTGACGTGCGGCAGATGCGCGGGTACTCTCCGAGGAAACGAATTGAGACCGGTCTCACTCTACGAGACTGAGACCGGTCTCAACAAGTTCCGGCCGACACCTCGGCCCGTGAGACGCCCACACGCACCATACGAATCCCACGCACCCATCACCCCACGCACCACCGCAGTTCAGAGAGGAACCACCCCCATGAGCATCCGCTCCACCATCCGTCGCGCAGCGCTCACCGCCGCGGCCCTCACCGCGGCCGTCGCCCTCGCCGCCTGCTCCTCCGGCGGCGGCAGCACGTCGACCGAAGACGCCGACGACAACCCCTACGGCCTCATCACCCCGGGCCAGATCCGCGTCGCGAGCCTCGGCGACGCGAAGCCGTACACCTTCACCGACGAGTCGGGCGAGTTCACCGGCTTCGACGTCGAGCTCTTCACGGACGTCGCGGACCGCATCGGCATCGACGACGTCGTGTTCACCGGCCAGGATTTCTCGGGCCTGCTCGCCGCCGTCGCGAACGGCCAGTTCGACGTCGGCGTCGCCGCGATCGGCATCACCGACGAGCGCAAGGAGACCGTCGACTTCTCCGACGGGTACCTCGCCGGGTACCTGACCGTGATGGCTTCGCCCGATTCGGGCATCACCGATGAAGACAGCCTCGCCGGCAAGCGACTCGGCGTCGTGCAGGGCACCCTGCAGGAGGCGTACGCCGTGAAGCACTTCACCGACACCGAGCTCGTGCGCTTCCCCGACAACAACGCGGCGATCTCGGCCGTGAACAGCGGCTCGATCGACGCCCACTTCCTCGACTACGAGGCGGCCAAGGAGTACGCCGAGCAGTACGGCCTCGTGAACGCGATCGACATCCCGTCGTTCGACGCACCGGCCGGCTTCGCCATCGCGAAGGGCAAGCCCGAGTTCCAGGCCGCGCTCAACGAGGCCCTGCACGCCGCGATGGAGGACGGCACCTGGAAGGAGCTCTACGAGAAGTGGTTCCCGGGCTCGCCGATGCCCGACCAGTACCTGCCGTCGGCCGAGCAGACCGAGGCACCGGCCGAGTAGGCCGCAGCGTGCGGGTCGGATGTCGCGTCGGCATCGACCCCGCGGCATCCGACCCGTACGCCCCTTCGACAGAGAGAGCACCTCATGGACTGGCTCGACAACCTCATCAAGACCTTCCTCGACTTCGATGCAATGTGGCAGGTCATGCCACAGTTGCTGGGCATCGGCCTCGTGAACACCCTCGTGATCTCGATCTGGGCGACCGTCATCGGCGTCGTGCTCGGCATGGTCATCGCGATCATGGGCATCTCGCCGTCGCGCTGGCTGCGAGTGCCGGCGCGCATCTACACCGACATCTTCCGCGGCCTTCCCGCGATCCTCACCATCCTCCTGATCGGCCAGGGCTTCGCCCGCTTCAGCCAGCAGGTCTTCGGCCCCTCGCCGTACCCGCTCGGCATCCTCGCGCTGAGCCTCATCGCGTCGGCGTACATCGGCGAGATCTTCCGCGCCGGCATCCAATCGGTCGACCGCGGCCAGCTCGAGGCGTGCCGCGCGCTCGGCATGAGCTACGGCAAGGCGATGCGCCTCGTGGTCGTGCCGCAGGGCGTGCGACGGGTGCTGCCCGCGCTCGTCAACCAGTTCATCGCGATCGTGAAGGACTCGAGCCTCGTGTACTTCCTCGGCCTCCTCGTCTCCGAGCGCGAGCTGTTCCGCGTCGGGCAGGACGCCGCGGTGCTCACCGGCAATCTCTCGCCGCTCGTCATGGCGGGGTTGTTCTACCTCATCATCACCGTGCCGCTGACGCACCTCGTGAACTATTTCGACAACCGGTTCCGCACGGGTCGCCGCAAGGCGGCGCCGCCGAAGTCGGGCCTCGACGAGGTCGAGGAGCAGAACCCCACGCCGACCCTCACCTACGGGGAGAACTCATGACCTACACGTCACCCGTGCCCGTCGCCGACGGCCACTTCTACGAAGGCTCGAGTCTCGAGCTTCAGGGCCTCAGCATGGCCTACGGCGACATCGAGGTGCTCAAGGACGTCTCGATCAGCGTGCCGCCCGGCACCACGACTTGCATCATCGGCCCCTCGGGTTCGGGCAAGTCGACCCTGCTGCGCGGGGTGAACCGGTTGCACGAGCCGAAGTCGGGCGAGGTGCTGCTCGCCGGCGAGAGCGTGCTCACCCAGAAGCCCGACTCGGTGCGCCGGCGCATCGGGCTCGTGTTCCAGCACTTCAACCTCTTCCCCGACCACACCGCGCTCGAGAACGTCGCACTCGCATTGCGCAACGTGAAGGGCTTCTCGAAGGCCGAGTCGCGACGCGTCGCCCGCGAGCGCCTCACCGAGGTCGGGCTCGCCGAGCGTGCCGACCACCGTCCGCGCGACCTCTCGGGCGGACAGCAGCAGCGCGTCGCGATCGCCCGCGCGCTCGCGATGGAACCCGAGGTCATGCTCTTCGACGAGGCGACGAGCGCGCTCGATCCCGAGCTTGTGAAGGGCGTGCTGAACCTGATGGCGAGCCTCGCGCAGCGCGGCATGACGATGCTCGTCGTAACCCACGAGATGGGCTTCGCCCGCAAGGTCGCCGACCAGGTCGTGTTCATGGACGAGGGCCGCGTCGTCGAGTCGGGAAAGCCCGCCGACCTCTTCGACCGCCCGCAGAGTGCCCGGCTCCAGCGCTTCCTCTCGGAGGTGCTGTGATGGCATCGGTCCCCGAGCGCGTCGAGGGGGATGCCTCGGCGTCCGCGCCGATCCGCGCCGCCGTCGTCGGCTTCGGGGTATCGGGCCGCGTGTTCCACGCGCCGTTCCTCGCCGCCGACCCCGCATACTCGCTCGACGCGATCGTCACGGGCGACCCAGCTCGGACCGCCGAGGCGGCTGCGTTGCACCCCGGGGCATCCGTGCTCGCCAGCGTCGACGAGCTGTTCGCGCGCGCGGGCGAACTCGACCTCGTCGTGCTCGGATCGCCGCCCGGTACGCATGCGGCGCTCGCCACGCGAGCGTTCGACGCGGGACTCGATGTCGTGGTCGACAAGCCGTTCACGGTGACGGCGGCCGAGGGTCGCGAGCTGATCGCGCAGGCGGCCCGCCTCGGCCGCCGGTTGACCGTGTTCCAGAACCGGCGCTGGGACGGCGACTTCCTCACCGTGCGGCGCCTCGTCGCGCAAGCCGCGCTGGGGGAGGTGCGACGATTCGAGTCGCGCTTCGAGTGGTGGAAGCCGGAGCCCCGCGCGTCGTGGAAGACGGAGGCGACCGTCGCCGACGGCGGCGGCATCCTCTACGACCTCGGCACCCACCTCATCGACCAGGCGATCACCCTGTTCGGACCGGTCGACGACGTGCGCGCCGAGCTCGCAGTGCGGAGGCACGGCGGCCTCGCCGACGACGACGCGTTCGTCGCGCTGCGGCACGAGTCGGGCACGATCTCGCATCTCTGGATGAACTCGATGGCTCCACAGTTCGGGCCGCGGTTCCATGTGCTCGGTTCGCGGGCGGGCTACACGACCCACGGGCTCGACGGTCAGGAGGCGGCGCTCGCCGCAGGCGTGTCGCCCGCCGACCCCGGGTTCGGCGCGACGCCGCCCGATCGCTGGGGCGCCTTCGGCATCGAAGGCGGGCTCGAGCCGCTGCCGACCGAACGTGGCGACTACGGCGCGTTCTACCGCGACCTCGCCGTCGCGATCAGCTCCGGCGGGCCGGTGCCCGTCGACCCGGTCGACGCGGTCGGCGTGCTCGACCTGATCGAGCGCATCCATGCCGAGACGCCGCTTGCCTGAGCGCTCGCGGCACCGGGCTCCCGCTCGCCGAGCCCGTCGAGCGCGACCGACTTCCCTGAACGACGCAACACGAAGGAACATCCCATGACCAACCAGCAGGCCACCCACGTCGCCGTCATCGGCGGAGGCATCCTCGGAGTGTCGACCGCCGCCCACCTCGCGCGCGGCGGCGCACAGGTGACCCTCGTCACCGCCGGCGCGCTCGCCGACGGCGCCTCCGGTCGCTCGATCGCGTGGCTGAACTCGTCGGGCGACCGTTCGGCCCCGTACCACTACCTGCGCCTGCTCGGCCTCGACCGCTACCGCACCCGGCTCGCGCGCCACCCCGAGAGCCGCCACTACCTGCGGTTCGACGGCGCCCTGAAGTGGGCGGCGCCCGACGAGAGCCTCCGCCAGACCTTCGATTACGAGCGCGCGGGTGGGTACGACGCGATCTGGCTCGACCGGGCGGGGGTCGCCGAGCTCGCGCCCGACGTGAACGCCGACGCCGTCGCCGCCGAGGGGGCGATCTTCAACCCGGGTGAGGGCTGGGTGAACCTGCCCGACCTCATCGCGGCGCTCGCCGCCGAGGCGGTGGCCGCGGGAGCCCGCATCGTGGAGCAGGCCGGGCACGCGCGGGTCGACGTGACCGACGGCGTCGCGACGGGCGTGGTGCTCGGCGACGGAACCGTCCTACCAGCCGACCACGTCGTGCTCGCGACGGGCGGTGACGTCCCGGCCCAGCTCGGGGCGCTCGGCGTCTCGGTACCGGATGCCACGCCGTCGGCCTTCGTGCTCTTCACCGACCCGGTCGACGTCGAGGTGAAGACGGTGCTCAACACTCCGCGCGTCGCGATCCGCCCGACGCCCGACGGGCGCCTCGTGCTCGATGCCGACTGGGCCGAGAAGTCGGTCGTCGTCGGTGACGACGGCGCGATCACCGTGCCCGAGGAGTCGGTGCAGGGACTCCTCGACGAGGCCTCGAAGGTGCTCGCCGGCAACCCGAAGCTGACCGCGCACCGCGTCGGCGCGGGCCTCAAGCCGATTCCCGGCGACGGCGACCCGGTCGTCGGCGCCGTGCCGACCATCGACCGCCTGCACGTCGTGTTCACGCACTCCGGCGCGACGCTCGGCCTCATCCTCGGCGAGCTCGTCGCCGAGGAGGTGCTCACCGGTGCGCCGTCGCCCGTTCTGCGAGCGTTCGGCCTCGACCGCTTCACCGACGGGGCCGACCTCGGCGAGGTGGGCATCGGCGCCTGGGCTCCCGTGCCGCAGCGCTGAGCGTCATTCCGGTGGTCGAGCGCGACGGCCCCGGTGGACGAGCACGACGGCCGCTGGACGAGTAGCGATGAAGGAACGTATCGAGACCTCGAGTGGGTCTCGAAACGCTTCGCTCCTCGCCCCACCGGACGCTCGCTTCTCCGACTCGACCACCGCTCGCTACTCGACGACCACCGCGGCGGTCGCGCTTCGTTCGCGGACGTGTCGCGGCGCACTGCAGCCGGTACTCGTACAGCAGCTCCGCAAGAGCAGCCGGGCGTGGTGGCGCCGCGGAGCGGAGTCCATTCTGAACTCGTGTGGATTTGTGGATTTGTGGCCTGGGTCCCCGCGCGGACACCGATCCCCGGACGGTCGGCGGCCCTGGAGCGGGTCTCGCCACGTCTGTATCGACGACGTTTCGGAGCAGGGACCATTCGCCTCGGAGCTGAGACCATTGCGCGGGCGACCCTCATGTGGTCGTGCGGTGGCCCGGGGTGTGGTCAAGTGGTCGTGGGGTCGCCTTCCCCCGGTCGACCTCGGGCTGCGGGGTTGGTACCGGCTGCCGGGTAGGCGCCGGCTGCGGAAGCACCGTCGACCGCCGGGGTGGGGCCGGCCGCGGGGGTGCGCCTGCCGCGGCGATCGCGGCGAGCGAGCGGGCGAGGGCCGGCTTCGGGTCGAGGGCGTAGGTGCCGTCGCCGAAGAGCTCGACGGTGGCGAGGCCGGCGTAGCCGTTGCGATCGAGCGCGGCGACGATCTCGCGCAGCGGCAGCCGTCCGTCGCCCCAGGCGAGATGCCCCGCAGGCGTGCCGTCGATGAGGTGCACGTGCTGCACCCGATCTCCGAGCACGGCGAAGTAGTCGTCGACCGAGTCTCCCGCGACGACGGCGGCGACGGTGTCGAGGGCCACGCCGAGGTTCGGCGCCGCGATGTCGTCGAGCATGCGTGCGGCGTCGGCGGCGGAGTTCACGAGATTCGACTCCACGCGCTGCAGCGGCTCGAGCACGCAGTCGAGCCCGAGCGAACGGGCGTAGTCGGCGATCTCGCCGAGCGCGTCCACCGAGCGCGCCCAGCCGGCCGACCGCGGCTCGTCCTCGCCCCCACGACCCGCGGTGAGGAACAGCAACCCCGCCCCGAACTCGACGGCGAGCTCGGCCGCGCGCCGGAACATCCTGACGCTCTCCGCACGCAGGCGGGCGTCGGGCGACGCGACGTTCACCGGGTACATCACCTGCTCTGGAGTGAAGCACACGATCTCGAGGCCGCGAGCGGCGGCGGCATCGCGGATGCCCCGGGCCTCGGCATCGGTCAACCACGGCGCGTGCGCGTGCGGTGCGATGCCCCAGAGCTCCATCCGGGTGCGTCCGAGCTCGGCGAGGTCGTCGAGGCAGCGGGCGAGCGGCAGGTGCTGGTAGGCGAAGTTCGACCCCGTGACCCGGTCGAGCAACGCCGTGCCCGAGGCATCCGCCCCCGTCACTTGCCGATGCCTTCCGAGAGGCCCTTGATGAAGTACCGCTGGGTCGCGAAGAACAGCACGATCACCGGCAGCGCGGCGATCACCATGCCCGCGAAGACGACGGGATAGTCGGTGCCGTGCTTGCTCATGAGGCTCGTGAGGCCGACCGGGAGCGTCTGGATCGACGTGCCGCTCGTGAACACCATGGCGAAGAGGTATTCGTTCCACGCGAACAGGATGTGCAGCAGCACCGTCGAGATGAGGATCGGCTTGCACATCGGCAGGGTGATGCGCCAGAACGTCGTCCAGCGGCTGGCACCGTCGACCTCGGCCGCCTCGTCGACCTCGCGCGGCAGGTCGATCATGTACGCCCTGATGAGGAATGTCGTGAACGGGATGCGGAAGGCCGTGTAGAGGATGAGCAGGGCCCAGAACGTGTTGTACAGCCCCATCGCCTGGAACATGCGCACGAGCGGCACCAGTGCGACCGCCGGCGCGAGCATGAGCCCGCCCAGGATGACGCCCGAGACGACCTTGCCGAACGGCATGCGCACCCGGGTGAGGCCGTACGCCGCCCATGCGCTGATCAGCACCGTCGTGATCGTCGAGGTGACGGTCACGAGCACGCTCGCCGTGAGGTAGTCGCTGACGCCGCGATTCCAGGCGTCGACGTAGTTCTCCCAGTCGAGCTGCAGCGGCAGGGCGAACGGGTCGCCGAAGAGCTCGGCGTTCGTCTTGAAGCCGTTCATGACCATCCACAGCAGCGGGTAGACGACCACCACGACGAGCGCGAGCAGGAACGACCAGACGAAGACCCGGCCGATCGCCCCCAGGAAACCGAGACGACTCATCAGAACTCCACCCTTCGGCGTCGCGTGTACCAGAGCTGCGCGAGCGCGATCAGCAGCGTCACCACGAAGATGACCGTCGCGATCGCCGCCGCATAGCCGAAGTCGTTGCGGACGAATCCGCTGCGGTACAGCCAGGTGGCGAGCACCTGGGTCGAATTGTTCGGGCCGCCGCTCGTCATGACCATGACCTCGTTGAACACCTGGAAGGCGCCCGAGATCGTGACGATGATCATCAGGCCCGTCATCTCGCGCACGAGCGGCAGCGTGATGTGGAAGAAGCGGCGCACGTGGCCGATGCCGTCGAGCGCGGCCGCCTCGTACAGCTCCGACGGGATGCGCTGGATCGCGACCGCGAACAGCAGTGTCGAGTAGCCGAAACCCTGCCACTGGCTCATCGCGATGATCGCGAGCATGGCGGTCGACTCCTGCCCGAGCCACGGCTGGGCGAGCTGGCCGAGGCCGATCGCCTCGAGCAGATGGTTGAGCAGGCCGAGGTTCGGCTCGTAGATGAAGTAGAAGAGGAGGCCCGCGACCGTCAGCGAGATCGCAGCGGGCACGAAGTAGATCGCGCGCAGCGCCTTGCGCCAGCGCAGGCTGCGGAGGCTCTCGATGAGCGCGGCGAGCACGAGCGCCGCGAAGACCTGGAACACGATCGAGAGCACCGCGTAGAGCACGTTGTTGCCGAGCGCCGTCCAGAAGACGGGGTCGCCGACGAGCTTCTCGTAGTTCTCGAGGCCGACGAACTCGGTCGCACCCGAGTAGATGTCCCACTCCTGGGTCGAGAAGCCGAGGTTCTGCACGAGCGGCAGGTAGACGAAGACGGCGAGCACGACGAGGGCGGGCAGCACCCAGACGAGCCCGGCGACCTTCGGGTACCAGCCGCGCGCGTTGCGGTCGACCGGCCCGCCGGGCGCGTTCGACATCGCCTTCGTGAGGGTCGGGGGCCGGTCGAAACCGGCCCCCGACCGCGCATCACTGCGCGTCGGCGTTTGCTGCCTGGACACTCTCGAGCACCTCTTCGGGAGTCGCGCTGCCGCTGATGATCGCCTCGCCGCCGGCGAGCCACGCATCGGCCACTTCGGGGACGGTCACCGTGTCGAGCCAGCCGACGAGCTGCGAGGCCTCGTTGACCTTCGTGATGCCCTCGTAGACCGCGCGGCTCGAGGTCTCCTCGGTCACGGCGCCGACGACCGCGCTCGGCTGGCCGTACGGCGGGGCCGAAAGGGTCTTCGCGTTCTCGAGCTCGGTGACGAACTTCATGAAATCGACGGCGAGTGGCGCCTGCGCCGACTTGGCGTTGATGAGGTACCCCTCGGGGGCGCCCTCGATGGCCGCCGGGTCGCCGGCGGCCCCGTCGGGCGCCGGCAGTTGGAAGATGCCGAAGTCGTCGGGCGACAGCGACGAGCCCTCGGCGGTGATCGAGTCGAACTCGAGGACCTCCTGGTAGTACATGGCGGCCTTGCCGCCCGCGAGCGCCTCCTGCGCGGTCGTGTAGAGCACGCCGTTGGTGCCGCTGCCCGTGTCGGTGCACTCGTCGACGAGGGTCTTGAACTGCTCGAGCGAGTTCACGTAGCCGGGGTCGTCCCATTTCGCCGTCTCGGGGTCGAAGTCGGCGTGCAGCACGTCGCTCGGCACGTTGTAGGCGAAGAGCTGCTGCAGGTAGTGCAATGCGGGCCAACCGTCCTTGTTGCCGAACGCGATGGGCTCGTAGCCGGCGTCGCGCAGCGGGCCGCACGCGTCGACGAGTTCTTCGAAGGTCTGCGGAACGTCGACGCCGGCCTCGGCGAACGCCTGGGTGTTGTAGCCCATGAACTTGCCGTTGTTGTAGAGCGGGATGCCGTAGTACTTGCCGTCGTACTGGAAGGCCGAGAGGGATGCCTCGCCGAACGTGTCGCCCCACTCGGTGCCGGGCGCGATGACCTCGCTGAGGTCGGCGGCGAGGCCGCCCGTGACGAAGTTCTCGGCCCAGTCGCCGGTCCAGGTGAAGTAGATGTCGGGCAGCGCCTGCGACGCGGTGAGCGTCTTGGTCTTGTCCTTGATCGATTGGTCGGTCTCCTGGATGAGCTCGACGTCGACGTCGGGGTGCTCGGCCTCGTACGCGGCGGCGAGGTCCTCGAAGTACGGCTCGAGCGGTTCGCCCGCGAACTTCGTCAGGATGCTGAGCGTGCCCTCATAGGCCGGCTCGGCCGTGACGTCGGCCGCCGGCCCGGCGGGGGCGCCGCCGGCGCAGCCGGAGAGTACGAGGGCGCCGGCCGCTGCCGCGGCGAGCGTGAGGGTGCGTGTCCTGCGCATGGTCTGCCTCTCTCGGGGCGACGGAGCGACTGCCGCTGGGATCGCGGCCACCGATCCGCCGTTGGATCTTCGGTGAATGCCTTGGCTGGCGAGTGTAGCGAGAATCTGATACCGGTACCAGTTCTGAGCACAAGAATTTCTCGAATTTGTCGAGATGGCCGAGTTCATGCGGATGTTTGACGGATGGGCTGACCTGTGTCAGCATGATGGCGATCTGACACCGGTACCACAACCAGCCTCGAGGCGAGCGCAGCCGCCTCGGGATCCGTGCGAAAGGACCCACCCACATGCTCGGCTTCGACGAATCCGCATTCCGCAGCCAGACGGCCAGCGCCGTCGCCCTCCGCCCGCGTATCGAGGCGCTCGTCGACGAGCTCCTCGCGAAGGGCGTCGACAACGTGCTGCTCGTCGGCTCGGGTGGCACGTACGCCCAGATGTGGCCGTACGAGCTGCTCGCCCGTGAGCGTTCGACCCTGTCGGTGCGCGCCGCGATCGCCGCCGAGCTCGTGCTCACCGGCGACGCGCTGCTCGGCGAGACGTCGGCCGTCGTCTTCACCTCGGTCTCGGGCACCACGGAAGACGTCGTCGCGGCGATCGATGTCGTGCGCGCCACCGGGGCGACGACGATCGCGTTCACCGGCTACGCCGACTCGCCGATCGCGCAGGGAGTCGACCACGCCCTCATCAGCGAGCCGAAGACCTGGCCCTTCGACATGCAGCTGCTGCTCTTCGTGGGCCGGCTGCTCGATCGCCGCGGCGAGTTCGACGGCTACGCCTCGCTCGCCGACGAGCTCGTGAACCTGCCCGACGCCCTCGTCGCGGTCGCCGAGCAGGCCGAGCCGGTCGCGTCGGCGTTCGCCGAGGCGCATCGCGACACCGACTACTACTTCCTCATCGGCGGCGGCCCGATCTGGGCGTTCACCTACCTGTACTCGATGTGCATCCTCGAGGAGATGCAGTGGCTGCGCACCACCCGCGTGCACAGCGCCGAGTTCTTCCACGGCTCGCTCGAGCTGCTCGAGGAGGACACGGCGGTCATCCTGTTCCAGGGGGAGGACGCGACGCGCCCGCTCACCGACCGTGCCGAGGCGTTCACCAAGCGCATCACGAACGATGTCACCGTGTTCGACACGCGCGACTACGCGCTCGAGGGCTTCAGTCCCGAGAACCGTGCGCTCATCGCGCCGATCGTGCTCGACACCGTCATGGGCCGGGTGTCGAAGCACCTCGAGCGGGTGCGTGAGCACTCGCTCGACCTGCGCCGCTACTACCGGGTCATGGACTACTGATCCGGGGCGGTAGACCCATGCTCCCCCTGATCGATCGCAGGTGACGAACTGATGCGTGTGCTCGGCTTCGGCGACAACATCGTCGACCGCTTCCTCGACCGCGGGCTCGACTACCCCGGCGGCAATGCCGTCAACGTGGCCGTCTACGCGGAGCGCCTCGGCGCGCACGCCGAGTACCTCGGCGTGTTCGGCGACGATGAGCTGGGCGGGTTCCTGCGCGCATCGATCGAGGACGCGGGGGTCGGCACCGCACGCAGCGTCGTCCGCAGGGGGGAGTCGGGGGTCTCCTCCCTGCGGGTCGTCGACGGCGACCGCGTGTTCCTCGGCTGGAACGGCGGCGGGGTGACGGTGCGCGAGCCGATCGACCTCGACGGCGGCCGCGAGGCCTACGCCGCGAGCTTCGACGTGGTGCACTCGAGCGTGTACTCGGGCACCGAGTCGCAGCTGCCGCGGTTGCGCGGGCACGACGTGCTCGTGAGCTTCGACCTGTCGAGCGAGCCCGAGTTCCGAACGCCCGCGTACCTCGACCGGGTCGCGCCGTTCGCCGACCTCGTGCTGCTGTCGTGCTCCGAGCTCGACGACGCGTCGTCGCTCGCGCTGCTCGACGACGCGGTGCGCCGCGGCGCCGGCATCGCGCTCGGCACGCGCGGCACCGAGGGCGCGATCGCGACCGACGGCCGCGCGTGGTGCACCGCTCCGGCACGGTCGATCGCCGGTGACGCCCGCATGATCGACACGATGGGATGCGGCGACGCCTTCGTCGCCGGTTTCCTGGTCGCCCTGCACGGCTCGGGCTGGCGGCGCGGGCGCGAGCTCGAGGCATCCGCCCTGCAGCCGGCACTGGAGGCGGGCGCCGACGCGGCCCACGACCAATGCTTCGTCGAGGGCGCCTTCGGGCGCAGCCGGCCGACGAGCGCCGCCGCTAGCATGTGGTGAACCGGTGACGCGGAGAGGGGCGAGGGCGATGACTTCAGAGCGCGCCGCGCCGCCGACGATCTCCGAGGTCGCCGCGGAGGCCGGTGTCGGCAGGTCGACCGCGGCACGCACCCTCGGCGGCTACGGCTACGTGAGCCCCGAGCTGCGCGAGCGCGTGCTCGCCGCGGCCGAGCGCATCGGCTACCGCGCCAACGCGCTCGCCCGCAGCATGTCGACGGGCGTGAGCCACACGATCGGCGTGATCGTTGCCGACATCGCCAACCCGTTCTTCGGCGGGGTCGTCCGCGGCATCTCCGACGCCGCGCGGGCCCGCGGGTTCGACACCCTCGTCGTGAGCACGCACGAAGCCCTCGACGAAGAGGTCGCCGCGACCGACCTGCTGATCGACAAGCGCGTCGACGGTCTCGTGGTCGCCTCGGCGGCGCTCGATGCGGCGTCGGCGGCGCACCTCGAGCGGGCGCGTGGCCACGGCATCCCCGTCGTGCTCGTCGACCGCGCTGTGCCGGGGCTCGACCTCGACGCCGTGGTCATCGACAACCGCGAGGCGACGCGCGAGGCCGTCGCCCGCCTCATCGGCGAGGGGCACCGTCGCATCGGGTTCGTCTGGGGCCCGCCCGTCGACGAACGACCGCGTCGGCGGCGCGACCTCGTCGACGCCGCCGCACGCGATCTCTGGACCGACGGCGAGCGCCTGCAGGGGTACCTCGACGCGCTCGACGACGAGGGCCTGGCGTTCGACGCCGAGCTCGTGATGGTCGGGCCGAAGACCGAGCAGCGCGCCGAGCTCGAGGTCGGGCGCATGCTCGCGCTGCCCGAGCCGCCGACCGCCCTGTTCTGCACCGAGACCGACGCGATGACCGGGTCGCTGCGCGCGCTGCGCACAGCAGGACTGCGCGTGGCCCGCGACGTGTCGCTGATCGGCTTCGACGACAGTTCGTGGGCGGCCGTGATCGAGCCGCCGCTGACCATGATCGAGCAGCCGATGCTGGCGCTCGGCACGCGTGCCGCCGAGCTGCTCTTCGCGACGATCGACGGTGAGCGCGAGCGCACCGAGCTGCACACGCTCGAGACCCGATACATCGCACGGGCGTCGGTCGCGCCGCCGGCTCAGCCGGCCCGGGTCGAATAGCGACGCCGCGGACGCGCGCCACCCGACCTCCACCGCCCCGATGATCGCGCATCGTTCGCGGACGTGTCGCACTCGTGCCGCGGCTGAGCGAACGCCAGCGGACTGCACGTCGGCGTCGTGGGGCGGGCTGCTGAGCTGAGTCCATTCCGGACGCCTGTGGATTTGTGGACTTGTGGCCTGGGTTGGTGTGGATTTGTGGATCTGTGGCCTGGTTTCGTGTGGATTTGTGGACTCGTGGACTCGGTCTCCGGGGACCCTGGCCCCGGGAACGTCAGTCGAGCGTCGGCGGCCGCTGGAGCGACCGTCGACACGACTCGTTCGACGATCGTTCGGAGCTGAAGACCGTTCGCCGCGCGATGCTCCGCACGGCGGTGTGGTCGTGCGGCCGCCCCGTGTGTGGTCGTCGACCAGTGAACCCCGCCGTAGGCTGCCCGCATGACCGATGCTGAAGAGACCCCGCGCCGTGTGCGCCAGTTGCGCCTCGTGGTCGAGGCCGACGACTGGGAGGCCGCCGTCGCGTTCTACCGCGACGTGCTCGGACTGCCCGAGGAGGAGGCGTACGAGGCCGAGGGCGGGGCCCGCGTGATGATACTCGACGCCGGCCGCGCGACGCTCGAGCTCTCGAATCCCGCGCAGGTCGAGTACATCGACAGGGTCGAGACCGACGGGGTGCGCAGTCCGCACCTGCGGGTCGCATTCGAGGTCGCCGACACGGCCGCCGTGACCGACGAGCTCGTCGACGCTGGCGCCGGCCTGCTCGCGACCCCGCGCGAGACTCCCTGGCGCTCGATCAACTCGAGGCTCGACGCGCCCGCGGGCCTGCAGGTGACGATCTTCCAGGAGCCGGAGGACTGACGCGTAACCGGCATATCCCGAACTCGAGGCGATCGAGCGCGACGAAGAACCGACCCGCTCGCGAAGTTTCTCGAATCCGGGGCGGGAAGCGCCTACCATCGGAGAGGCGTGCCGCTCCCCACGGCCGCAGCCCCACCGCCCCGGCGCCCACCCCCAGGAGCCACGATGACGATCCACGCCGACGAGCCGTCTGCACCGGGCGACGGTGCGTCGGCGAACGATCTCACCTCGCGCGCGGCACGCCGCAGTGCCGAGCTCGGTGGAACGCTGCGCCCCCGTCGCCTGCCGACGCCCGCGGCGAGCGGATGGGCTCCGCCCGCGCCGGCGCAACCCCGCCAGACGCCGCCGACGCCGCAGCCTGCCGAGTCGACCCCGACGGCGCCGACCTCGCCCGCGGCTGCCCCGGCGCCGGCCTTCCCCTCCTCGGCGCGCGCCGTGCCGATCGTCACGACGGGTGCGGCCACCGCCGCCTCACCCGAGCAGCAGCGCTACTACCTCTGCTGCGAGGTGCCGAGCGGCGATTTCGTCGAGGTGATCGTCGCGGTGACCGACGGCGCCCGGCGGCGCTACTTCACGACGAGCGACGGCGCCCGGCTCGTGGAGGTCGACGAGGACTACTTCGTGCATCGCAGCCTCGGTGACGCTCGTTCGCTGCTCGAGCTCGACGCCCGCGAGATGGCCGAGCTCGAGGCCGAACTCGGCTTCGTGCGCACCGTGCGCGGCCGCGACCCGCTCGCCGAGGTCGAGCTCGAGGCGCCCGCCGTCGAGAACGCAGAGCCGGATGCCTCGGGCGCGGCGCCGATCGCCGGCCCCGAGCCGGTCGCCGTGATCGAGGAGATCCAGCCCGCGGCCTCCGAGTCGCAGGTGGAGCTCGCGCCGCAACCGGAGCCCGCTGCGCCGGCGCCCGCTGCACCGGCATCCGCTGCACCGGCGCCCGCGGTGCCCGAGCTCGAGCTCGAGCCCGAGTTCGAGTTCGGCTTCGACTCCCTGTTCGATCCCGCGCCGGCGGTCGAGGCCCGACCGGCTCCGACGATCGAGGAACCGGTCGCCGAACCTGCCCCTGAACCGCTCCTCGAACCCGAGCCGCTGCTCGCGAGCCTCCTGCCCGTCGCTCCGGTCGACGCGGAGCTCGACGACCATGAGATGCGCGAGGCATCCGCCCCGGCAGAGCCCGAACCGCTGCGCGTCGCGCCCGAGGTCGAGTGGCCGTTCGACGCCGAACCCGACCCGGAGCCCGCCGCGGCTCCGGTCGCCGGCACGCCCTGGTGGCTCGCACCGGCGCCCGCGGCGGCCGCGCCCATCGAGCAGCCCGCCGACGTCGCGCCGCCGATCGCCGACCCGATGCCGCAGCCTGCCGACGTCGCGCCGCCGATCGCCGACCCGATGCTGCAGCCTGCCGGCGCGTGGCCCGCTCAGACCGACCAGACCGAACGAACCGATGTGAACGAGGAGACCGACCGAATGGTGACGGGAACGACGAACGCTTTCGAGCCGGCCGGCGCCGGAGCACCCGTGACGCCCATCTGGGCCGTGGAGCCGCTGCCCGACGCCGACGCGGTCGTCGCCGCGGCTGCGCAGGTGGCGCTCGCGAAGGGCATCGCGTTCGTGGCGCACCGAGGTCAGACCGACAAGGTCGGGGCGGCGTACATCGACCACCCCGGTCGGGTCGCCGAGCGTTTCGATCCGATCGCCGAGCCCGTCGCGACCTCGGCCGCCTGGCTGCACGACGTGCTCGAAGACACCGGCCTGACGGCGCGTGAGCTGCTCGAGGCGGGCGTGCTGCCCGAGGTCGTCGAGGTCGTCGTGCTGCTGACCCGCACCCCCGAGGTGCCCGAGGCCGAGTACTACGGGCGCATCCGCCGTCACGCGATCGCACGCAGCGTGAAGATCGCCGACGTCGACGACAACTCGGCCGCCTGGCGAGTGCGCAAGCTCGACTTCGAGACGCAGCAGCGCCTCGCCGAGAAGTACCGCCACGCGCGGGAGATGCTCGGGGCGTAGAACCCTTCGGCAGCGGATGTCTCTGACGAATGCGGACGGTGGCTACAGGCGTCAGCTCGACGGAGTCATCGCGCGACCCGGAGGTCCTTCGCGAACCAGTGGTCGGCGTACGGGCTGTCGTTGAAGGGCTCGACCTCGGCGTAGCCGAGCTTCGCGTAGAGGGCACGGGCTTCGACGAGGTCGGAACGCGTGTCGAGCCGCACGGTGCGCCGCCCGGTGCGACGGGCCTCGGTCTCGACAGCGCCGACGAGCGTCGCGGCCAGCCCCAGGCCGCGCGCCGCGGGGGCGACGAACACCCGGGTCAGTTCGGCCGTGTCGGCGTCGACCCAGCGCACACCGGCGCAGCCGAGGCATCCCTCGTCGCCCGTTGCGATGAAGAACGCACCGAGGTCGCCGCGCAGGTCGTCGTCGGGATCGCCGGCGAGCTGCTCGTCGATCTCGGCGGCGGTCGCGGCCCGGCCGTAATAGCGCGTGATGATGTCGTCGTAGTAGCGGCGCAGGATCGCGACGGCCGCGGGGCTCAGCGGGTCGACGTGGGCGATCTCGGGCACCGCACCACCCTACGTCGCTACTCGGCCGGCTTCACGTCGAGCGCGTACGCGCCCTCGGCGCAACCGGTGAGCAGCCAGCCGCCGGGCACCTCGTCGACGGCGACGTCGCCGAGGCCGCTCGACTCGACGGCCGGCTCAGCCGACCCGGGGATCCAGACCTGCAGCCCGCACGTCGCCGAGGGGGCCTCGCCGGTGAGCGACATCGTCGCCGCGGCATCCGGCGTGCCCGTGACTCCGGCGCGAAGGCTCGTGAGCACGCCAGGGGCTTGCTGCGGGTACGCGCGCGACAGGATGCCCAGCAGGTGCTCCTTGCGCGGCGCCTCCTCGCCCGTCGCGCAGACCTCGGAGAGCAGCCCGTTGCCGAGCTCCTGGATGCCGTTCTGGGGGTCGCCGCACGCCTGCTTCCACACCCAGTAGGCGCTGCCGAGCATGCGCGCGTCCTCTTCGGCGGCGTATCGCGAGAGGTGCGCCGCGGTCGACTCGTCGTCGCCCCAGTACCCGTACTCGCCCGACCACATCGGCATGCCGAGCTCGTCGGCCACGCGCTGGCCGAGCTCGAACTGGCGCTCGGTGCTGACGATCGTGGGGAGTCCGAGCGAGGCATCCATGGTGATCGACTCGGCGTAGAGGTGCGGCGAGAACGCGACGTTGAGGTCGTCGGTGAAGCCGCGCGCGGGACCCGAGTCGAAGCCGAGCCCCGACCACAGGATGCTGGGCTCGACGAAGACGATCTGCGGCGCGCCCGCCTCCCGGATCGCCGCGATCGCCTTCGCCGAGTATTCGCCGTTCTTCTTCGAGGTCGTGACGGGCGCGGTCTCGCCGAAGCCGGGCTCGTTGAGCAGGTCGAAGCCCGCGACGGCCTTCTCGTCGGCGAACTCGCCGGCGAGCTCGCCCCACGTGCGGGCGAGCGCCGTCTGGATGCCGTCGGTGTCGAACCAGAAGTGCTCGAACGCCCGGTCGCCCGCGGGCGAGATGTCGCGGCCCGTGAACGAGCAGCGCGGGGCGCCGTCCCAGTGGGTCGCCCACTCGGGTGCGCCGTCGTAGCCCCACATCGGGTCGGTGCCGGGCCGGCACACGGTGCCCTCGGCGGTCGGCAGGTTCGACCAGCCGTCCTGGTGCATGTCGAGCACGGTGCGGATGCCGTACTTCTCGCCCCACGCGACCGCCTGCTTCACGGTCGCGAGGTAGTCGGGGTCGAGCTCGCCGCGCGTCGGCTCGAGTGCCGACCACGAGAGGCCGAGCCGCACGACGTTGAACCCGTACGTCGCCATGTCGGCGAAGTCCTGCTCGGTGAGCTCGCGGGTCGCGGGCACCTCGGGGCGCGCCTGGTAGAAGTCGACGAGCTGGTTGACGTTGACGCCGCGCAGCAGCACCTGGTGGCCTTCGCCGTCGGTGAAGCGCCCGTCTTCGACGCGCAGGAACCCGGCGGGCACGGATGCCTCGTTCGCGACGGTCGCGACCGCGGGCGCCGCCGGGGCGAGCAGCGAGGCGGTGACCGCGGTCACGGCGACGACGGCCACGCCGATGCCGACGCCCGCGGCGATGCGTGCCGGCGAGGCGTCCCGTCGCTCGTTCAGTTCGCCCGCCGTCGGGTCTGCCGCGCTGCGTGCCGCTCGCCGCGCCATGACGCGGTCGGCGACGAGTGCGACGACGGCCGCGATCCAGCCGGTGCAGGCGGCGAAGGCGAGCCCGTCGGCGACGTGGATGTAGGCCGCCATGAGCGGCCAGAGGTCGCCGCGGAACCCGTCGTCGACGACGAGGCCGACGATCGACTGCGCGAGGCCGAAGACGCCGCCCGCGACGAGCACGCCGAGCCAGGTGCCGAGGAACCCGGGCACGCGTCGGCGCATCCACCGGATGCCGAGCCACGCCGCACCGATGAGCAGCAGCACGGCGACGACCATCGCGATCGGGCCGTCGTCGGGCCTCGGCGTCGGGATGCCGGGCGCGTACGTCGCTCCCGTCCACCAGGAGCCCGCGAGCAGCGGCGCCACGGCGCCGGCCGCGATCGCCGCCGGCCAGACCGTCAACGCGTCGGCCGATGGGGCGCGAAGCGCCGTATCGAGGCCACGGCGCCGCGCCACCACCCGCTCGACGACGCGCACGACCCCCGCCACGATCAGCGCCGTGGGCACCGCCTTCGCGGTCACGAAGCCGCCGGCCCACGCCGACAGCGCGACATCCCCGGTCATCGCCAGGCACGCCGCGAACTGCGCGAGCAGTGCCGCGAGCACGACGCCCGCGGTCAGTGTCCAGAAGCGGTCGCCCGCGCGCACCGCGGCCCACCAGACGACGGCGAGCATGACCGGCACGAACACGACGTAGCGGGCGACGGGCCACCACAGGTCGAACCGCGGCGTGCCGCCGGGCCAGCCGACGAGGGCGAGCAGGCCGGTGGGGTCGATCACGGCCTGAACGACCAGCAGCAGGGATGTCGCGGCGACGGCGACGATCGGACGGCGCAACGCGCGCATGGCACTCCATCGTGTCGTGGGTTCGGGTGCAGCCATCCTCGGTGCTCGATACGAGCGGGTCAATAGCCGAGTGGGACAAGTGACCCAGTTGTGATCTTCCGGTGGAGGCCGTGACCGGTCGAATGCCTCGACGATGGGCGGCAGCGAGGCGCCTCGTTCGGCCTTAAAACGAGAGTTTAGGTGAGTTTAGCTGGAGTGGTACCGCCCAAAGTCACCGCTATCCGCCATGAATTCGCGCAACTTGGCGGCGAGATGATCCAGGAAATGAGACCGGTTGACTTTGCCGACCAAAACCGGTTTACTATCCGTGTTCAATCCCTTACCCGGAGGATGCGAGCACCTCGCGCACGTGTGGGCGAGTGGCAGGGGAAGGGCCCCAGCACAGCAGGAAGAGCGCGCGAGCGCCTTCCAGA
Organism: Agromyces sp. NPDC055658; assembly: GCF_053618155.1. Lineage (NCBI taxonomy): Bacteria > Bacillati > Actinomycetota > Actinomycetes > Micrococcales > Microbacteriaceae > Agromyces > Agromyces sp. NPDC055658. The sequence continues at coordinate 21,216 of NZ_JBSHHD010000003.1, forward strand.
CGAAGGAGTTCCTCGCAATGAAGCGTTTAGCAGCCACCGTTGCCCTGGCGGCCCTCGCCGTGCCGCTCGCGGCATGCGCGTCGTCGGGCGCGCCCGACAGCACCGAACTGACATCCGGCCCGATCAGCATCTGGTACTCGACGAACGAACAGGAGATCGCGTGGGCGGAGGCGGTGGTCGACGCATGGAACGCCGATCACCCCGACGAGCAGGTGACGGCCGAGGCCATTCCCTCCGGCAAGTCCTCGGAGGACGCCATCGGAGCCGCGATCACCGCCGGCAACACGCCCTGCCTGGTCTACAACACGGCGCCCGCCGCCGTGCCCGCCTTCCAGAAGCAGGGCGGCCTGGTGAACATCTCTCAGACGTTCGAGGACGGCGAGTCCTTCATCACCGAGCGGTCGGGCGAGGCTGCCGACGGATTCCGCTCTCCCGACGGCGACCTCTACCAGGTGCCGTGGAAGGCGAACCCGTTCATGCTCTACTACAACAAGGACGTCTTCGAGGCGGCCGGACTCGACCCCGAGAACCCCGATCTCGCGACCTACGACGACGTCCTGGCCGCCGCGGAGGCGATCAAGAAGAGCGGCGCGGCCGACTTCGTCCTGTATCCGCCGGCCTCCAGCGACTACACGAACGCGCTGTTCGACTTCTACCCGTTCTTCCTCGCCAACTCGGGCGGCACCCAGCTGGTCACCGATGGCAAGGCATCGTTCGCGAGCGAGGAGGGGCTCGAGACGCTCGAGTTCTGGAAGACCCTCTACGCCGAGGGCTACTCCTCGGCGGAGCCGTACAGCGGGGACGCGTGGGCCGGTCCGTTCGCGGACGGCGTCGCAGCTCTCGGCATCGCCGGCCCGTGGGGTGCCGGAGCGTTCGACGGCAAGGTGGACTACGGCATCGTGCCGCTGCCGACCGCCGACGGCACGCCGGCGGCCGACACCTACACCTTCGGCGACTCGAAGAACGTCGGCCTGTACACCTCCTGCGAGAACAAGCAGACCGCGTGGGACTTCGCGAAGTTCTCGATGGATGCCGACAACGACCTGGCACTGCTCGAGACCACCGGGCAGTTCCCGATCCGCGGCGACGTCGATGAGATCGCCGGCGAGTTCCTTGCGACGAGCCCGGTGCTCTCGACGTTCGCAGAGTCCGTGCCGCTCACGGTCGACGTGCCGAACATCGCGAACGCCACGGAGATCTGGCAGACCTTCCGCGACGCCTGGGGGCAGGCGGTGCAGGCGGGCGACGGCGACCTCGAGGAGACCTTCAAGACCGCGGCCGACGAAGTCGACACCTTGATCTCGCAGGGCTGACGCCCTCCCCGGGGTGCGTGGCTGCGCTCCGCACCCCGGGACCCGTACCACCCCACGATCGAGCGCCGGCCGGCTGCGTCCGCGCGCTCATCAGCATCCGGCAGAACGGCAAAGGAGCCCCGCCATGCGACGCTTCACCACATCGATCGCCATCACGGTCGCCGCCGTGATCGGCGCCACCGGACTCGTCGCGGCGCCGGCCGCCGCGGCCGACGACGACGTCGCGACGGTCGTGTCGCGCCTCGAGGAGTACTACCTCGAACAGGGCGACGAGATCATCATCGCCAACGGCATCTACCTGGCGCGCACCTCCGAGGCGATGGACTACGTCGCGTCCCAGAACGAGGACGGGTCGTGGTCGGATGTCGACTACGCCGACCGGACGAGCTCGGCCAACGGTTCGGTCTGGTCCCCGTACATCGCGCTCTACCGCATGCTCGCGATGACGCAGGCGTACCGCGATCCGCAGGCCGAGGGCCATGGAGACCGGCGGCTCGTCGACGCCGTCGGGCGCGCGCTGCTGCAGTGGGATCGCGTCGACCCCGGCAACCAGAACTGGTGGGAGACCGAGATCGGCGAGTCGATCGCGATGGGCCGGATCTCGATGTTCCTCGGCGACGAGCTCGACGACGCGGCCTTCGACGTGAGCCTCGAGCACAACACGGGCAAGCTCGATCCCGTCGGGGCAAACGGCGCCTGGCGCACCTCGAACTACCTCTTCGAGGCGCTCGCCACCCATGACCTCGAGAAGGTCGCAGAAGGTTTCTCGACCATCGTGGCGACGATCGCCGTCGACCACTCGGGCACGGTGAAGGAGGCGGTCCAGCCCGACGGGAGCTTCTGGGCGCACGGCGCGCAGCTGTACAGCGAGGGCTACGGCATGGTGCTCTTCACCTACGCGGCGCTCTGGGCCGACGTGGCGCGCGGGACCTCGCTCGCCTTCTCCCGTGACCAGCTGGACTCGATCGCGTTCTACATCATCAACGGCACCCGCTGGCTCATCCGCGGCGAGATCGGGATGCTGTACCTCGACTACCGGCCGCCGAAGACGATCCAAGGCGTCACCAGCCACGCGTCCGAGTTCATCGAGCCGCTGCAGCGGATGGTGCGCACCGATGCCCTCTACTCGACCGAGTACGCGGCCCTGCTCGACGGCATCACCGGCGAGACCCGCACCAACGGCGTCACCGGCGACAAGTACTTCTGGCGTTCGGAGTTCAGCTCGCACCTCAGGGCGGACTACGGCATCTTCACCCGCCTGAACTCGTCGCGCACCTTCGGTGCCGAGCTGCGGACCGGCTATCGCGATGAACTCGGGAACCCCGTGTACTGGAACGCCATGGGCTCGACCGCGATCCAGGTGAACAACCGGGAGTACCTCGACCTCGGTCCGACGTTCGACTGGTGGCACTACCCGGGAGTGACCGCACCCGACGAGAAGCGCACCGAGCGCGGCTTCGAGAACCGTGGACGCAACGGCGACGGGGCGAGCTTCACGGGCGGCGTCTCGAACGGTGAGTTCGGCGCGAGCGTGCTCACGCTCGACACCGCCGGAACGAACGCGCAGAAGAGCTACTTCACCTTCGACGACGAGCTGGTCGCCCTGGGCGCCGGCATCCGTTCGACGAGTGCCGCGCCGGTGCACACGACCCTGAACCAGGCGGTCGCCAAGGCGAACGCCACGGTCGGCGGGAAGGCGGTCGACCCGGGCACCGAGGCCGTGAGCGTCTCGGGTGCGACGTGGGCGTACAACGACGAGGTCGGGTACGTCTTCGCCGCCGACCAGGACGTGAAGGTGTCGAACACGACGCAGAGCGGGAGCTGGGAGGGCGAGGACCCGGTCAGTCGCGACGCGTTCACGCTGTTCGTCGACCACGGCACCAAGCCGACCGCCGCGACCTACGACTACACGGTGCTGCCCGCCGCCGAGCCTGGCGAGGTCGAGGCGTACGCCGAGCGGCCCGCCGTACGGACGCTGCGCAACGACACCGAGGTGCAGGCGGTGCGGCACGACGAGCTGCGCCTGACGATGGCCGCCTTCTACCGCGCCGGCTCCGTCGAGCTCGGAGACGGCCGCACCCTGACCGTCGACCAGCCGAGCGTCGTCATGCTCGACGAACGCGGCAAGACGCCCGTGGTGAGCATCGCCAACCCCGACCGCCCCGGACTCACGGTCGCACTCACCATCACCGGGAAGGGCAAGGACTGGAGCGGTGTCTTCGGCCTCGGCTCCGGCGAGAACACGGGCAAGACGGTGACCGCGGCACTCGACAAGGGCCGGCTGAGCCCCCCCTCCGATTTCACGGCCAGCAGCACCGCACCCGGCCGTCGCGTCGCCTCACTCGGCGACGACGACCCGAGCACGGTCTGGGCCTCGCGCAGGGAGGACCTGACCTGGGTCGACAGCCGGCTCGAGCGCGGCTCCTGGGTCACCGGGGTCACGATCGACTGGGCCGACGCGTTCGCGAGCGACTTCCTGATCCAGACGTCGCAGGACGGCGTCTCGTGGACCGATCGCACGCATGTCACCGACGGCACGGGCGGCGTCACCGACGTAGCCGTCGAACCGACGCCGGCGACGCACGTTCGCGTGCTGATGCTCGACGGCGAGGGCGGAACGTTCGCGATCCGTGACCTGCAGGTCGACCGCGGCGTCAACCTCGCCATCGACCGTGCGACGCGGGCATCGGGCTACTCGGGCTACAACCTCGTGTACACGCTGGCCGACGGCGATCCGACCACGCGCTGGCGGGGCAACAACTCCGACACCGCATGGGCGCAGGTCGACCTCGGCAGTTCTCAGGCCGTCGGCGCGGTCCGGCTCAGGTGGGAGGCCGCCTACGCGAAGTCGTACAGGATCCAGCTGTCCGACGACGGCGCCACGTGGCGCGACGCGTACACGACGCCCGGCGCGGGCAGTGACGGCGGCGTCGACGTGATCGCGCTCGACGGCGAGACCGCGCGCTACGTTCGGATGCAGACCGTGAAGCGGGCCCTCAACTACGGGCCGTCGCTCTGGGAGTTCGAGATCTTCGCCGATCGAGCCGTCGTCGACGCCCCGAGCGTGCCGGGCGGCCCTGAGAACCTCGCCCTGAACCGACCCGCCACCGCCGACAGCGTCTACAACGACAACCCGACGATCGTCGCCTCCAAGGCGACCGACGGATCGCTCGGGACGAAGTGGTCGTCGGCTCGGCAGCGCGCCGAGCACTGGCTGCAGGTCGATCTCGGCAGCTCCCGGTCCGTGACCCGGGCGGTCGTCAACTGGGAGGCGGGCACCTCGAACGACTACCGCGTCGAGGGTTCGGTCGATGGCGTCGAGTGGGCCGAGCTCGCGCGGGTGACGTCGGTGCAGCCCTCGCTGAAGCACGTCCACGACTTCGGTCCCGCCGATGTCCGCTACGTCCGCGTGGCCGGGCTGCCGGCCACGCAGTACGGGCTCAACATCTGGGAGCTCGAACTCTACGGCGGCTACACGTTCGACTGCGCCGAGGCGCTCGTCGCCGAACGCGACGGCACGGCCGTGCTCGCCGGTGTGGTGTCGCCGGTCGATCAGCAGGACGCCTTCACCGCCGAACCGGTGGATGCCTCGGTCGTGACGATCTCCGAGACGCCGCGCCTCGGCGATGACGGCCGGGTCGAGGTCGGCATCGAGACGCACGAGCCGGGCGCCACCCGGGTACTGCTTCGTCACTCGGGTGGCGACGAGCTGGCGTGGTGCGACGTGACCGTCACGGCCGACCGGGCGGCCCTCGTCGAGCAGGTCGACGCCGCCGACGCGCTCGACAGCCGCGAGTACACCGCGCCGACCTGGGCGACGATGGTGCGCGCACTCGAAGCGGCGAAGGCGATCCTCGCCGCGACCTCCTCGACGCAGGCGCAGGTCGACCGCGCCACGGCCGATCTCGAAGCCGCAGTCGGCGGCCTCGACGGGCGATGAGGCGGTGACGCGGCCCCCGACCGCCCCGTGAACGACGGACCCCGATCCAGGTGCTGGATCGGGGTCTCGTCGTGCCGGATCCCGTATGACCGCGGCACGAGGGCTCGGGAGCGACGGGCCCGCCGAACGATGCAGCGCCCGGGACTCGAGTCCCGGGCGCTGCATCCTGCGGGTTTCGCCGCTCACTCCAGGCGGGTCAGCTCCGCGACGCCGATCGACGAGTCCGCCATTCCGTAGAAGACGAAGCGGCGGTCGCCGATCTGCTCGATCGCGGTGGGGAAGACGACGTTGCCGAGCGTGCCGTGCAGCTCCTCAGAGGTCTCCGGTTCGAGCAGCGGTTCGGCGGAACGGGCGATGACGCACCGTGGGTCCGCAGCGTCGAGCAGCATGGCGCCGGCCGAGTACCGCGATCCATGGGCGAGCTCGAAGCCCTTGGGCGTCGCCCCCGACACCCCGTGGTGCAGCAGCAGCCAGCCCTCGGGCACGCGCAGCGGAGAAGGGCCGGCACCGATCTTCGCGGTCTCGTACGCCATCTCGGGAGCGGCGATCATCGACGAGCCGAGCACCCGGGTGAGCGCCGCGGGGTCGCGCTGCACGGCTTCGAGGTCGACGTAGCCGATCCAGATCGAGGGGCGGTCGTCGTCGATGCCCGCGGGCGTGCGTGCACCCTCACCCGGACGAAGCCAGTCGAGGTCCCACATCGGTCGGTGCAGCAGTGCGAGGCTCTGACGTCCGTCGGGCGCCGTGACGAGCTCGGGGAAGAACACGATGTCCTTGTTCGGGAAGAGATTGAGATCCGTCTCGAGCTCGGGCTGGTACTCGAAGTGGATCGGCCCGAGCCGTCGCCACTCGATCGTGTCGCTGGAGATCGCCAGCGCGGGCTTCGGCCCGAGCGGACCATAGGCGATGTACGTCATCACGTGCAGGCCGATGGGCTCCAGGAACGTGATCCTCGGGTCCTCGACCCCGGCGTTCCGCCGGCCGTGCTCCCACCGCTCATCCGGTGAGAGCACGATGCCGAGCCGCTCGACGCCGACGGGGACCCCGTCGACGATCGTGACCCGGGCTCGGGCGATGCGCGAGACGTTGCCGGCGGCGACGACGCGCGGGTAGAGGTAGAGCTCGCCGTCGGCGCCCCAGGCCGTGCCCGGGTTGAGTACGCCCTCTGCCTCGAGCGGGTCGCCCGGGTCCGCGGACATGATCGTTCCGAGGCGACGGAGTGCGTAGGGGACTGCGGTCGTTCGTGTCTGGTCGTGGAGTCGGGTCATTACCTTGCCTTGGAGGGTGTCGGAGTCGTCGGCTCAGCCCTTGATGGCGGAGCCGAGGTTCGCAGAGGTGAAGTTCCGCTGGAACAGGAGGAAGAGCACGACGACCGGCACCGCGAGCACGCAGGCACCGGCGAGCACGGCGCCCATGGGGTTGTCGAGGAACGCTCCGTTGGTCTGTGAGAAGTTCGCCAGGCTGACGGCGAGGGTCTGCTTCGAGGCATCCTTGGTCACCAGGAACGGCCAGAGGAACTCGTTCCAGGGGCCGATGAAGGTCACGAGCATCGCCGTGAGCACGGCCGGACGCACGAGCGGCACCGCGATGGAGACCAGGATGCGCAGCTCGCTCGCGCCGTCGATCCGCGCCGCGTCGAAGACGTCGCGGGGGATCTGCAGGAAGTACTGCCGGAAGATCAGCACCGCGACGGAGTTGATCGCGAACGGCAGGATCATGCCGATGAAGCTGTCGGCGAGGCCGAAGTACCGCACGACCATGACGTACAGCGGGATCATGAGGAGCTGGAACGGGATCGTCTGCACGAGGAGCACGAGCGCGAACACGACCCCTCGACCGCGGAACGAGAGCACCGCGAGGGCGTATCCGACGAGCAGCCCGAACACGAGGGTGCAGCCGACGACCCCGATCGTGAAGATGAGCGAGTTCATGAGCGACCCGACGAGATCGACCGACTCGTTGATCTCGATGAAGTTGTTCAGCGTGAGGTTGCCGGGCAGGGGCAGCAGCCCCAGCGGGCTCGTGTCGCGCTCGCGCTGCAGCGCGCCGATCACCATGTAGTAGAACGGCACGAGGGCGAGGAGCGCGCCGACGAGCAGCAGCGCGAAGCGGAGCACTCCGACCACGCGGCCTCGGTGGGCGGGGCGCTCGGCTCTCGGGGTCGATGCGGTCATCGGTCCTTGCCCTCCGTGATGCGTCGTGAGATGAGCGAGACGATCAGCACGGCGATGACGAGGATCATCCCGATCGCGGCGGCGATGTCGGGCTTCCCCTGCTGGATGCCCAGCTGGTACATGAGCAGCGCGGGCGTCATGGATGCGCCGTTGGGACCGCCGCCCGTGAGGAGGTAGGGCTCGGTGAAGATCTGCGCGGTGGTGATGATCGACAGCAGCACGACGAGCGAGGTCACGGGGCGAACCGCAGGCAGCGTCACCGAGCGGAAGCGCTGCCATCGTCCGGCGCCGTCGAGCTGCGCCGCCTCGTGCAGCTCGCTCGGCACGTTCTGGAGCGCGGCGAGGTAAAGGAGGATGTAGAAGCCGAGGTTCTTCCAGGTGACGTACAGCGCGATGAGCGGCATGATCAGCGTCGGATTCGCGAGCCACGAGGGTTCGGGAGCGAGCGGGCCGAGCAGCGAGTTCACGACGCCGTTGCTGTTGAACAGGAAGATCCAGACGGCGAGCGTCGCGACTGATGCCGTGATGTACGGGACGTAGTACGAGACGCGGAAGAACCCGCGCCAGTGCACCGCGGCATCCAGCCCTGAGGCGAGCAGCAGGCCGAGGACCACGGTGAGCGGCACGTTGATGACGAGGAAGATCAGCAGGTTGCCGAACGCCTGCTGCACCGCGGGATCGTTGATGACCGTCGCGAAGTTGTCGAACCCGACGAACGGATGCGGGACTTCGACGCCGGGAGCCGTGAAGTAGAAGTCGTGGAACGACATCCAGACCCCGAACCCGAACGGGATCAGGAAGACCACGATCACGAAGATCGCGTACGGCGCGCTCAGCAGGATGCCGAGGGGATTCTCGCCGAGCCAGCGGCGGAGGGCACCGCCGCTGCGGCGAGGGTGGGCGCTGCCCGGATGATGCGCTGGCGCGGCACTGCCCATCGCGATGCTCCTCACTTCGGTACGACCGATGGTCGGCGACCTCTGCGAGGAGTCCGGCCATCGGTGACGAGTCCCTAGTAAACCGGTTTTGGTGACATCGGTCAACTCTCCCGGGCAGCGCGGTTCGGATCTCTGCGCTTCGCCGGTATTCTGGGAGATTCCGTGATCGAGGGTGAGCTAAAACGCGCTAAACACCCGCTATGCTTCGGAGCATGGACGTCACACCCACCGACGAGGGGAGCCCGAGCGGCTCGGCCGCTTCCGGCATCAGGAACGGGCAGCGGGATCGCAAGGTCACGATCGGCGACGTGGCCGCGCGGGCGGGCGTGTCGAAGAGTGCGGTCTCCTTCGTGTTCAACGGGCGCCCGGGGGTGGGAGACACCGCGAGGGAGCGGATCCTGGAGGCGGCCAGGGAGCTGGATTGGCGGCCGGACGCCAGGGCGCGTGCGCTCTCCAGGAGCCGCGCTCAGGCGCTCGGCCTCGTCATCCGGCGCGAACCCGAGCTGCTGAGCACCGACCCGTTCTTCCCGCAGTTCGTCGCCGGCGTCGAGAGCACGCTCTCGACCGTGGGCTACGCCCTCGTGCTGCAAGTGGTGGAGAGCGAGCAGGCGGAGCGCGACGCCTACTCGAGGTTCGCCCACGAGGCACGCGTCGACGGCGTGTTCCTCACCGATCTCCGCATCGAGGACGGGCGCCCCGCCGCGCTCGAGGCGCTGGGCATGCCGTGCGTGCAGCTCGGCTCGGCCGAGGACGACCCCTCGCTGATCGGACTCGACGACGCCGCCGGGGTCCGACGCGCAGTGCGTCACCTCCACGCCCTGGGTCACCAGCGGATCGCGCACGTCGCGGGGTCCGACCGCTACGTGCATTCGCGCGTGCGCCGTCAGGCGTGGGCCGACGAGATGACGCTCCTGGGGCTCGAGCCCGGACCGGTCGTCGTCGGCGACTTCACCGGAGCGTCGGGCGCGCGCGCGACCCACGAGCTCCTCGACCATCCGCAGTCGCCGACGGCGATCATCTACGCCAACGACATCATGGCGATCGCCGGCGTCTCCGCCGCGATCGATCGCGGTGTGCGGGTGCCCCGTGACCTGTCCATCGTCGGGTTCGACGACATCCCGCTCGCGCCGTACGTCATCCCACCGCTGACGACGGTGCGTCAGGACGTGTTCCAATGGGGCAGTGCCTGCGCTCGGACGCTGGTCGCGATCGTCGAGGGTGAGGCGCCGGCGCCGGTCGAACTGCCGCCCGTGGAGTTCGTGGTCCGCGGGAGCACGGCTCCGCCGCGGAACCGCGCCGACCAGACGCCCGGCGTCGACGATTGAGGAGACGCCCGATGCCGACCCCGCGCCTCGTCGCCTTCGACCTGGACGACACGCTCGCGCCCTCGAAGACGGCGATCGAGCCCGCGATCGGCGAGCTCCTGCTCGAGCTCGCCGACCGCGTCGAGGTCGCGATCATCTCCGGCGGGCAACTCGGCCAGTTCAGGTCGCAGGTGATCGACCGGCTCCCCGACGCCGGGGCTGAGCGGCTCTCGCACTTCCACCTCCTGCCCGCCTGCGGCACCCAGTACTACCGCGTCGGCATCGAGGGGGTCGCCGAGGTCTACCTGCATCCCCTCACCGACGACCAGAAGTCGCGTGCGCTCGCCGTCGTCGAGGCCGAAGCGCGCCGGCTCGGGTTGTGGGAGACACGCACCTGGGGCGACATCCTTGAGGACCGGGGTTCGCAGATCACGTTCTCCGCGCTCGGGCAGCAGGCCCCCGTCGCTGCGAAGTCGGCGTGGGACCCGACCGGTGAGAAGAAGGACGCCCTGCGCAGCGCCGCCGCAGCCCTGCTGCCCGACCTCGAGGTGCGTTCGGGAGGGTCGACCTCCGTCGACATCACCGACCGCGGCATCGACAAGGCCTACGGCATGACCCGGCTCGCCGAGCAGACCGGAATCCCGCTCGGCGACATGCTCTTCGTCGGCGACCGGCTCGACGAGCAGGGCAATGACTACCCGGTGCTCGCCATGGGCGTCGAATGTCATGCGGTGAACGGCTGGGAGGACACGGTCGCCTACCTCGAGGTGCTCGTTCCGACGCTGCCGATGCGCACCGTCGCCGTCGCGCGGTGATGCCATGGCGTCGACCCGGTGTTGACCCCTGCCCCGAAACCCCGCTAGTGTGCCAAGGCCGCGCCGACCGCGCGGCATCCCCGGAATCTGGAATGGAGGCGGCCATGGGCGTGCATCTGCAGCGCACGAACAAGCCGGCCTTCGTCGAGCCCGCGAACCAGCCCGCCCAGCGCGGGTTCACCCGTGAACTCGACCAGCTTCTCGACCAGGCACCCTGACGCCCGCGACCACTCGCGAATCCGTCACCCCGTGCCGCTCGAGGCCCGGGGTGTTTCTCTGTCTGCGCGCGACGAGACCCTCGGGCCCGAGGAACTCGAAGTCGGCCCCGCAACGCGGAGCCGACGCGATTCAACCAGACAGGAAAGGACCATGGAGAAGATCTCCGATCGGCTCGTCTCGTGGGCGAGCCTGCTCGACGAGCTGACCGTCGAGCAGGCCCGCGTCTCATCGACGATGCCGTTCATCTACCCGCACCTCGCGCTCATGCCCGACGCGCACCTCGGCCTCGGGGCCACGGTGGGCTCGGTCATCCCGACGCTCGGTGCGATCATCCCCGCGGCCGTCGGCGTCGACATCGGCTGCGGCATGATCGCGGTGCAGACGCAGTTCGAGGCATCCGACCTGCCCGAGGGCCGCAGGGAAGTGCGGGAGCAGATCGAGCGCGCGATCCCGCTCTCGGCCGGCAAGTACAACCGCAAGATCGTCGCGACCGCCGAGCCGCGCGTCGCCGAGCTCGAGGCCCTCGCCGAGGCGAAGGGCTTCGACCCGGCCCGGTACGCGGGCAACTGGCGCGAGCAGCTCGGCACGCTCGGCAGCGGCAACCACTTCATCGAGGTGTCGCTCGACGAGGCCGACCGGGTGTGGCTGTTCCTGCACTCGGGCAGCCGGGGCGTGGGCAACAAGATCGCGCAGCACCACATCAAGGTCGCGCAGCGGCTCGCGAAGCAGTGGTGGATCGAGCTGCCGAACCCCGACCTGGCCTACCTCGTCGAGGGCTCGCCCGAGTTCACGCGGTACATCGCCGAGCTCAGGTGGGCGCAGCACTTCGCGCTGCTCAACCGTGAGGAGATGATGGACCGGGTCATCCGGCAGGTCTCCGAGTGGGTGGGCACCCCGGTGGAGGAGCGGCAGCGCATCAACTGCCACCACAACTTCACCGAGAGCGAGGAGCACTTCGGCAAGCGGGTGTGGGTGTCGCGGAAGGGCGCCATCCAAGCCGACGTCGGTCGGCCGGGGCTCATCCCGGGCTCGATGGGCACCGCCTCGTACGTCGTCGAGGGGCTCGGCGACACGATGTCGCTGAACTCGTCGCCGCACGGCGCCGGCCGGGAGTACTCGCGGTCGAAGGCCCGCAAGACGTTCACGCACGAGCAGTTGCGTGAGGCGATGGTGGGCATCGAGTTCCGCGACACCGACGCGTTCATCGACGAGATCCCGCAGGCGTACAAGCCGATCGACCGGGTGATGGCCGACGCGGCCCCGCTCGTGAAGGTGCGGCACACGCTGCGGCAGATCGTGAACGTCAAGGGCGACTGAGGGTTCAGCGGGTTGAGGGGGCGCGACGCGCCGCCTCGATACCCGCGACGGATGCCTCGGCCGCGGCCCGCGCACAGGGGGAACGTGCGCGGGCCGCGGTGGGGCTCGCCCACGGCGGGGAGTGGCTCCCCCCTCGCCGGGGGTCGTGCCGGTCTTTCACCTAGACCGCGTGATGTCGCGAGCAGCGTCCACCGGCAGGATCGGCGAACGAGCGCCCGGTGCTTCCCGCGAAGCCCGTGCGAAGGTTCGGAGGGGGATCCGAACGTCATCTCGGAGGGGGTTCCGAATGTCATCGGTCGACACGCGGCGCACGAAGCGGTGGGTGGCTTCCTGGCCTCGCCCGGTCGTGGTGCTCATCACGTCCGTCAGCCTGCTGGCGATGGTGCTGGTCGCACCGCAGCCGGCGTTCGCGGGCCCGGGCAGCCTCGTGGGCGGGCTGGCGTGGGCGGACGTGAATCGCGACGGCGTGCGAACCCCCGACGAGGCCGTGAAACCGGGGGTCGCCGTCGAGCTGCTGTCGTCGCCGACCGGCCCCGTGGTCAGCACGACGACCACCGGCGCGAACGGCAGGTACAGTTTCGCGAACGTCGCCGACGGGAGCTACTACGTGCGGGCGACCGCGCCGGGGCCGTTCGTCTTTCCCGCCACCGCGCAGGGGCAGAACGTGTTCACCCGTGCGGGCGTGCCGGCGGTGGGCAGTCCCGAGCGCGGCATCACCGGTCCGATCACGATCGCCGGCGCGACGCAGGCGACCAATCTGGACGCGGGGCTGCAGCCGCTGGCGACCCTGCAGACCGAACGGCTGCAGATTCCGAACTCCTGCGAGACGTACGCGACGACCGGCACGCCCCCGTGGGACGCCACGGACGGCCCCGGACTCGACACAGGGCCCGCCAACTGCATCGTGCGCGTCGGCGACACGGTGCTGCAGAACTACTCGGTGTCGCTGACGGGCCTCCCCACCGGGGTCAGCGTGCCGAACGTCGTCATCGAGATGACGATCAACCCGGTCTCGAACCCCGACGACCCGAGCGATGTCGCCGACTCCCGGCTCCAGCTGGCCGGCCCCGGCACCAACGGGCTGCCTGCGGGATGCCTCGCGGCGGTGAACGGGGCGAACCCGCCGTCGTCGGCGACGACGAACGCGAACGGCTCGATCACCGTGGTCTGCAACCTGGGGTCGATGTCGTCGAACGTCGGCACGGTGCAGCTCGCGTACCGGTTCGCCGACGACACGCCGATCCCGGGCTTCGCGTCGGTCACGGCCAGCGCCTACGCGGGTCAGGACGACGCCGCTCCGTCGAACACCGTCTCGGGCCCCGTCGTCCAGGTGACCGGCACCGCGCAGTGGGAGGCGAAGAAGTTCCTGCAGAACGGGCCGATCCGGGCCACGCGCACCGTCAACGGCGTCGCCACCCCCGGGTTCGACCACTACTACTGGATCGATCTCATCAACGTCATGGGTGCGATCGGTGGATCCGACCTGCAGTGGCCGATCTCGTTCACCGACCGGATGACGAAGTTCCCGAACGCCGTGCTCTTCAGCTGCTCGCCGAGGATTCCGGGCAACGACGTCGCGGTATCCGACTGGAGCGTCACCTGCCCGCTCAACCAGGCGGCCGGGACGACCGGATGGAACATGACGGCGTCGAAGCCGTCGACCTCGCGGCAGGAGAACACCCGCATCCTCGTCGGCGTGTTCGTACCCACCGCCGACGCATACCGGTCTGTCGACCCCGACTGGCAGCCGGGCGACACGCCGCCGGCGGGAACGGTCTCGTGGGAGAACCAGATCCGGGACACCAACGGCTGGCACATGATCGGCGGACAGCTCAACGATCCTCCGGGCAGTGTCGGGCCGGGGTACGAGCCCGGCTGGGACGGCACGACCGCGAGCGGCGACAACGTCGTGGCGCGCCAGTTCAACATCACCGAGCCCCGGTGGGACCTGTCGAAGACCAACACGGGGAATCCGTCGTTCCAGGAACGTGACCTCGACAACAACCCCGCCACCCCCGCGGTGCCCGGCTTCAACGTGGCGTACCAGTTCACGGTCAGCGAGTCCAACGGCAACATCCTCAGCAGCAACATCGACCGCATCGCGTTCAAGGACGTGATGCCGCAGTACCCGGGTGCCGTGCTCACGGGCTGCCTGGGCCACTCCGGAAACTTCAACACGGGCACCCCGACATGCGAGACCGGGGTGCAGCCCACAGACGGCTGGGACATGAGCTTCACGCCGAACGCGAACGGCAACAACACCAAGACCAACACGTGGCAGGCGTTCTTCTTCGTCCCGACCCCGACCATCCCCGACCCGTGCCGTGCGAACGTGAACGACACCATCTCGGTGCGCAACGAGGCGACCGACACCGACGGCTGGACCGCCGGCGGCTGGCTCATCAACAACACCGGACTCGAACCCGGGTGGGACGGCACGACCGCGACCGGCAACAACGTCGTCACCCGCACGTTCAACGTGCGCAGCACCGTCAGCGACTGCGGCACCCTGCGCGGCGACAAGCAGTACGAATCGCTCGCCGGCGGGTTGACCGCTTGGAACCAGTTCTCGCTCGGCGACGTCGTGAACTCGCACGTCTGGACGACGGCGAGCACCAACCGCATCTCGCTGACCGACCCGACGGTGTGCGACGTGTTCGACGTCTCGGTGTGGCGCGTCTCGGGCAACCCGCTCACCCCGGTCACCGGCGCCGACCCGAACCCGCACCTGCAGGCGAACCCGACCAACCCGAACTTCGATCGCAACGACTACGTCATCGAGTACGCGGTCGGCACCAATGACGTCGATACGCAGACCGGGGTCGGCAACGGGCTCGACAACACGGCGAACGTGACCGATGCCCGGGCCTGTCGTGACTACCCGGGCCCCTGGACCACCGACCCCGCCGCCACCTTCGGAGCCGACTGGCGCGACGAGGTCAACATGGTGCGGGCCAGGCCGGTGAACGCCGGCCACGTCGAGGTCGGCCCCTTCACCCTCGGGCTGTACCTGCCGCTGCAGTCGCGCTGGCAGTACAACGGCGGGCCCAACGCGGGAGAGGACATCCCGCAGGGGGTGCTGCTGAACAACACGGGTGCATGGCCGCAGATCGAGGCGAACGGGTCACTCGCGTGGCGTGACGTCTCGCGGCAGCTCACCGCGAACCTGCCGCTCAGCGGTCGCAAGTCGTACGCGACCGAGGCGGGCAACCAGTGGGCCGACAACGCGACGGTCGCCGCGGGAACGAAGGTGCAGTCGATCGTCGAACTCGGCGCCGACCGCGTCCTCCTCGGCGCCACGACCGGTCCGCCCAACGGCGTGCAGGCGCCGGGTGCGCCCGACACCCTCGGATTCCCGGTCGACAATCCCACGGTGTGCGACGCGTTCGACGTGTCGGTGTTCCAGCTCGATCGCCTCGGGTGGTCGACCTCGTCGGGCATCACCCAGAGCGACTACGTGATCGAGTACGCCGTCGGGTCGAACGCGGTCGACACGCAGGCCGGCCCCGCATCGGGCGGGCTGTACCCGGTCGACCGGACGTCGCTCGTGGCCGACGCGACGGACTGTCGCGAGTACGACGGCCCCTGGGTGACCGACCCGGCGCAGTTCGGGTCCGACTGGCGCAACAAGGTGAACATGGTGCGCATGCGCCCCATCGACACCGACTACGTCCAGCACGCCGCGTTCGCCCTCACGCTGCGCACCATGCTCAAGGCGCGCGGCGTGTACAACGGCGGGCCCGATGCCGGCAAGCCGCTGCTCACCGGCGTCCGGCTCTCGAACGTCGGCGGCTGGTCGGCGGGTCCCCGCGGTGACCAGTGGGCCACGATGCAGAAGGAGGTCCGCTACCAGGGCATGCAGCTCATCGTCGCGAAGTCGGTCGGCCAGGCGACCTACCTGCCCGGGCAGGACGCGATCTGGAACCTCAGCGTGGGTCTCAACAACGCCGAGGTCGGCGCGGTGATGGAGAACATCCGTCTCGTCGACACCGTTCCGCTGGGGCTCACGTACAACTCGACGTGCACCCGATCCCGGCTTCCGGCGGGCGTCACCGTGAGCTACAACGCGGCGACCCGCGAGGTCACGTTCATCCTCGGCGATGTCACGGCCACGGCCGCCAACTACTGGATCCGCACGGGGGCGACCGCGCTGCAGCTGTGCGCCACGCTCGAGACGGTGGCGCAGCCCGGCGACACCTATGTGAACCAGGTGCGGGCGCTGGCGGACAACTCCGAGAACTCCCCGACGGCGACCGCGACCACCACGGCGACCGGGTCGGGCCAGCTGGGGCTCGTGAAGAACGTCGACAAGGCGCTCGTGGCGAACGGCGAGACCTACACCTGGTCGGTGGACTGGGCGAACACCTCGACGGTCATCTCCTTCCTGCCGACCGATCTCATCGACGTGCTGCCCTGGAACGGCGACGCCGATCCGGCCGCCGGCTCGGCGCGCGGCCAGTACGCGTCCGACTACCAGGGCCTCTCGCAGCTGACGGACCCGCTCGCCGCGCCGACCTACGTCCGCGGCGGCACGGGCAACGTGCCCGGCACCTGGTACTACTCGACCGCCAACCCGTCGACCATCAACCACGACCCGCGCAACCCCGCGAACGCCGACCCCGCGGCACCGGGCGGCCTGTGGCAGACCGCGGCCGAGATCGCCGACATCGGCGACGTGACCGCGGTGCGTTTCGTCTCGAGCACCGCACTCGGCACCGGTACGCGCGTACGCGCGCTGATTCCCATGGTGTCGACGAGCAACGAGCTCGACAACGTCTACGTGAACCGCGCCGAGATCTACTCGGGCACGTTCCCGAACCAGCCGCTCCTGTCGAACGAGCCGTACGTCGTCATGCCCGGATTCACGGTCGGTGACCTCGTGTGGCTCGACGAGAACGGCGACGGGCGCTTCGACGACGGCGAGCAGGGCATTCCCGGCGTGACGGTGCAGGTCCTCGACGCCGACGGCGAGATCGTCTCGACCGAGGTCACCGACGCGACGGGCCGCTGGGTCTCGGAGGCCGTCCCGGCCGGCACGTACACGGTGCACATCCCGGCTTCGATGTTCGCTCCGGGCGGCCCACTCGCCGGCACCGTCGTGCGCACGGCCGGGTCGAGCGCCGCCAACGCCGTGAACGAGCGCGGCGACAACAACAACACCGCCGCCGCCGATCCCGCAGCCACGGGCCTCAGCAGCTCGCCGGTCACGCTCTCGTACGTGCGTGACACCCGCGGGTTCCTGACCGGTGCGAACGGGGCGCTCGGCGACGACGTCGCGGGTCTCACCAACCCCCTCATCCCCGACGAGTTCAGCAACTTCACGATCGATCTGGCTGTGATGCCCGAGCCCGAGGTCGATATCGAGAAGTCGACGAACGGGCAGGATGCCGATCAGCCGACGGGGCCGAACGTGGCGGTGGGCGGTGTGGTGCGGTGGACCTATGTGGTGACGAACACGGGCGGGGTGGATCTTGCGGACGTGACCGTCACCGATGACCGGGTGGATGCCGCGGCGATCGACTGCGGCGGCACCGGCTCGAACATCGTGGTCGGGCCGCTTGCGCCCGGTGGGTCGTTCACGTGCGTCGCTGAGGGCACCGCGACCGAGGGGCAGTACGAGAACCTGGGTTCCGTCACCGCCTTGGACCCCACCAGTACCCCGGTCGCCGACGATGACCCGTCGCACTACTTCGGTGCGACGCCGGCGGTCGACATCGAGAAGTCGACCAATGGTGAGGACGCCGACGAGCCGACGGGGCCGCTCGTGACGGTCGGCGGCGAGGTGCGCTGGACGTACGTGGTCATGAACACGGGCAACGTGCCGTTGACGGACGTCACGGTCGTCGACGACCAGGTCGACGCGGCCGACATCGACTGCGACGGCACCGGTTCGAACGTCGTGCCCGGTCCGCTGGGCCCTGACGAGACGTTCACCTGTGTCGCGTCGGGTGAGGCGAGCCCCGGGCAGTACGCGAACCTCGGCACGGTGACGGGCACCGGCCCGGAGACGACTGATGTCGACGGCAACGCGGTGGCCGGGCCGACCGTCACAGATGAGGACCCGTCGCACTACTTCGGCGTCGAGCCCGCGGTCGACATCGAGAAGGCGACCAACGGCCAGGACGCGGACGAGGTCACCGGCCCGGTCGTGGCCGCAGGCGGCGAGGTGCGCTGGACGTATGTGGTCACCAACACCGGCAACGTGCCGCTGACGGACGTCACGGTCGTCGATGACCAGGTGGACGCGGCCGACATCGACTGCGACGGCATGGGTGGCAACGTCGTTGCCGGGCCGCTCGCACCGGGCGCGTCGTTCACGTGCGTCGCGACGGGTGAGGCGACGCCGGGGCAGTACGAGAACCTCGGCACCGTGACCGGTATCGGCCCGGAGACGACCGATGTCGACGGTGAGACCGTCGCCGGCGAGGAGGTGACCGACGAGGACCCGTCGCACTACTTCGGCGTCGCCCCCGCGGTTGACATCGAGAAGGCCACCAACGGTCAGGACGCGGACGAGGCCACCGGCCCGAACGTGACCGTCGGGGGCGGGGTGCGGTGGACCTACGTCGTCACGAACACCGGCAACGTGCCGCTGACGGACGTGACGGTGACCGACGACCTGGTGGATGCCTCGGGCATCGACTGCGACGGCACCGGGAGCAACATCATCGCCGGTCCGGTGGCTCCCGGTGACACGTTCACGTGCGTCGCGAACGGCACGGCGACCGCGGGGCAGTACGAGAACCTCGGCACCGTGACCGGTATCGGCCCGGAGACGACCGACGTCGACGGCGAGCCCGTCGCGGGCGAGACCGTGACCGACGACGACCCGTCGCACTACTTCGGCGTCGAGCCCGCCATCGACATCGAGAAGGCGACGAACGGCCAGGACGCCGACGAGCCCACCGGTCCCATCGTGAACCGGTTCGGCGAGGTGCGCTGGACCTACGTCGTCACCAACACGGGCAACGTCGTGCTGACCGACGTGACGGTGACCGACGACCTGGTCGACGCCGACGACATCACCTGCGAGGGCGGCGACGGCAACGTCGTCGCCGAGCTCGAGCCGGGCGAGTCCGTCGAGTGCACGGCGACCGGCACGGCGATCGTCGGACAGTACGCGAACCTCGGCTCGGTGACCGGGATCGGTCCGGCGACCACGGATGTCGACGGCGAGACCGTCGCGGGGGAGACCGTCACCGACGATGACCCGTCGCACTACTTCGGCGTCGAGCCCGCGGTCGACATCGAGAAGGCGACGAACGGCCAGGATGCCGACGAGTCGCCCGGCCCGCTCGTCGCCGCGGGCGGCGACGTGCGCTGGACGTACGTGGTCACCAACACCGGCACGAGCGACCTCACCGACGTCACCGTGACCGACGACCAGGTCGACGCCGCCGACATCGACTGCGACGGCACGGGTGGCAACGTCGTTGCCGGGCCGCTCGCACCGGGCGCGTCGTTCACGTGCGTCGCGACGGGTGAGGCGACGCCGGGGCAGTACGAGAACCTCGGCACCGTGACGGGTATCGGCCCGGAGACGACCGATGTCGACGGTGAGACCGTCGCCGGTGAGGAGGTGACCGACGAAGACCCGTCGCACTACTTCGGCGTCGCCCCGGCCGTCGACATCGAGAAGGCCACCAACGGCGAGGACGCGGACGAGCCGACCGGCCCGAGCATCACCGTCGGCGGCGATGTGGAGTGGACGTACGTCGTCACCAATACCGGCAACGTGCCGCTCACCGACGTGGCGGTGACCGATGACCGGGTGGATGCCTCGGGCATCGACTGCGACGGCACCGGGAGCAACGTCGTCGCCGGGCCGCTCGAGCCGGGTGCGTCGTTCACGTGCGTCGCCACCGGCACCGCCGTCATCGGCCAGTACGCGAACCTCGGCACCGTGGTCGGCACCGGCCCGGAGACCACTGACGTCGACGGCGGCCCGGTGGCCGGTGCGGTCGTGACCGATGAGGACTGGTCGCACTACCTCGGCACGGTCACGTCGACTCCCCGGCCCGGCGACCCCCCGACTGGGAACCCGCCGTCGGGCGAGAACCCGCCGCCGGCCACGAGCGACGACGACCCGCTCGCCAGCACGGGCTTCGCGATCGGCGTGCCGATCGCCCTCGGAGCCGTGCTCCTCGGCGGTGGCCTCCTGTTCGTCCTGATCGCCCGGCGCCGCAGGTCGTCATCTCGATGAGTTGAGGACGCGCGGAGCGCCGTCCGGAAACGCGCGACCGCGCCGGTCGAGGAGCGACGAAGGAGCGTATCGAGACCCGCCCTGAGCAGGTCGGCGTGGTCTCGATACGGTCGCTGCGCGCCCCCTCGACCGACGGATGTCGATCTCGACCCTGCCCGTTCGACGCATGAGTAGAAGCGCCTGCTTCACGAAGCATCCGAACTCTCGGCAAGGAGCACGATCATGACTGCACCTCGGGCCCTCCGCCCCCTGCGGAACCCCGCCTACCGGTGGCTCGCCGCCGCGCTCGTCGCATCGATGATCGGCGCGGGCATCTGGATGGTCGCCCTCGTCTGGCAGATCGTCGCCATCGGCGGCGGGGCGGCCGAGCTGTCGTTCGTCGCCGGTGCGTCAGCGGTCGGGATGCTGCTCACGACGCTCCTCGGCGGCGCGCTCGCCGATCGCATTCCGCAGCGGCGCATCCTCATCACGGTCGAGGTCGTGCGAGCCGCGAGCGTCGGGGCGGTCGCCCTGCTCGCGCTCGCTGGAACCCTCGACGTCTGGCACCTCGTCGCCGTCGCCTTCGTCGGCGGTGTGATGGCGGGCCTCTACTACCCGGCGTACTCGGCGCTGCTGCCGAGCGTCGTGCCCGAAGAGGAACTGCTCGCCGCCAACGGCTTCGAGGGCATGGCGCGCCCGGTGCTCATGCAGGCCGGCGGCCCGGCGCTCGCGAGCGCGCTCATCGCGGTCTCGTCGCCGGGTGCGGCGCTCGCGGTCGCCGCGCTCACGGGCGTGGTCGCGGCAGTGTGCCTCAAGCGGGTTCCCGACCAGCCGCTGCGTGGCGAGCGAGCGAGCGGAACGAGGCATCCGGCCGTCGCCCTGCTCGTCGACGTGCGCGACGGATTCGCCTACATGGTGCGCACGCCGTGGCTGCTCGGCACCCTGGCGTTCGCGTCGCTGCTCATCCTCATCATCATGGGGCCGTTCGAGGTGCTCGTGCCGTTCGTCATCAAGGATGTCGCGGGCGCCGGCCCCGAGGGCCACGCGCTCGTGCTGGCCGCGTTCGGCATCGGCGGCGCGGTCGGGTCGATGGTCGTGGCATCCCTGCGGCTGCCGCGCCGGTACCTGACCGTCATGAACCTCTTGTGGGGGCTCGGCTGCCTGCCGCTGCTCGTGTTCGGCCTGACCGACCAGCCGTGGGTGATGGCACTCGCCGCGTTCGCCGTCGGCGCCGCGTTCAACGGCGGCGTCGTCATCTGGGGAACGCTGCTGCAGCGCCGGGTTCCGCCCGAGATGCTCGGACGCGTCTCGAGCCTCGACTTCTTCGTCTCGCTCGCGTTCATGCCGGTGTCGATGGCGATCGCCGGGCCCGCGGGCGAGCTCGTGGGACTGCCCGTCGTGTTCCTCATCGCCGGCGTCGCCCCGCTCGTGATCGGCGTCGTCGCGATCGTCGCGGCCCGCATGCGCCGCGACGAGCTCGCGAACCCCCTGGATGCCGCAGAGCCGGCCGACCTCGACACGGTGGATGCCTCGCCAGAGCCCGAGCCGGCGTTCGCCTGACGCTCGTCGTCGAGTAGGCGCGCAGCGCCGTATCGAGACCACCCGTCGGCCTCTCGTCGGTCGAGCAGCGACGAAGGAGCTATCGAGACCACGGACCCGCGCACTCCCTCTTACGGCATCACCCAAGAGCTGATACCCATGAACATGCCCTCAGACGTGAACGCATCACCTGCTGAAGCCGCCCGCCGCGTCGTCGACGCCAACACGTACATGACCCTCGCGACCGCCGATGCTTCGGGCAACCCGTGGGCGACGCCCGTCTGGTTCGCCGAGCACGAGCTGCGCGAGTTCGTCTGGGTCTCCCGCTTCGCGACGCGACACTCCCAGAACATCGCCGCTCGTCCCGAGGTCGCGCTCGCGATCTTCGACTCGACGGTCGCCGTCGGCAGTGCGATCGCCGTCTACGTCGAGGGCGTCGCCGGCGAGCTGCCCGACGACGAGCTCGATGCCGCGCTCGCCGTGTTCGACACCCGGTCGGTGGTGCAGGGCCTCCGCAGCTGGACTCGTGACGACGTCACCGGCACGGCACCCTTCCGTCTCTACCGGGCGACGGCGACGCAGGTCTACGTGCTCGACGAGCTCGAGCGGCGGGTTCCTCTCCTGTAAGCGGCACCGACGCGGGCGGCGCCGCGCGCCTAGGTCACGCGCTTCGCCGCGTGCCGCGCCGCGCGCCGCCGTTCGAGTGCGGCATACCCCTTGAACATCATCGGCATGACCCAGTAGGCCGCGATCGGCACGACGATGAGCGTGAGTACGAAGGCCCGCAGCACGGGATGCCAGCCCCTCGTGAACGGTTCCGACAGCATGCCGACGATGGCGACGAGCGGAAAGATCGTGAGCCACACGATGAGCGCCGAGACATGGATGTTCGGCCGCGCAGGAGGCGGGGCGGGCTGCGGCAGGGCAGCCTGCGGCGGGGCGGACTGCTCGGTCTGTTCCGAGGTGCGGCGCGGGTACGTCGTGCTCAGGCGGTGTGGTCGACATCACGGCCTCCGTGATCGGGGCATGGCCGCGGGCGGCGGCGAGACACGCGGGCGCGGCCGACTCGTTCCATTCTCCTCCCGAGCGGAGTGCACCGCTACGATCCTGCCGGGGTCGGCACCGCCGCGCCGCCGCGCCGGCGGCTCGCGACGCACGATGGCGGGCCCTGAGTCGCGATCTTATGATGGAGCATGGCCTGGTTCGGGGTCAGGCGCAGACGCGATGCGCACGAACTCGAGGTCCACGACGCAGACTTGGCGAAGCGGGCTGGATCGGCCCTGTTCGCCTGCGATGAGCGCATCCGGGTCGCCATCGACGAACTCGCGTTCGCGGAGGCCGAACTGGGATCCGACTCGACCGATGGATTGAGCCAGGCGATCGCTTCGGGTCGAGGACTCCTGAGCGAGGCGTTCCGAGTGAACCGGGCCAATCGCGACGTGGTGCGCGGCACCCCCGACGAAGTGCGTGCCCGCGACGCTCGCATCATCGAACTGTGCACGTCGGCAGTGAGCGCGCTCGACGAGCAGTCCTCCACGCTCGCGCGTCGGCTCGCGCTGGCGCGGCGGGCACCCGAGGTCATCGCCGGCGTCCGAGCCGATGCTGCACGCATCCGCTCGCGGATCCCGCAGGCCCGCGACATCCTCGAGCAGTTGGCCGCCCGCTACTCGGGCGAGGCGCTCGCCGAAGTGGCGGCCAATCCCGCCGAGGCGGAACAGCTGCTCGACTTCGCCGAGCACACTGCGCGCGTGGCGGAGCGGCGGCGTGCGGCCGGGCAGCGGGAGCAGGCGAATCTCGCGCTCGAGGCATCCACCGAGGCGGTGCGCCGGGCCGCGGCCGCGCTCGATGCGGTCGAGACCTACGAGGTCGAGGCGTTGCACGCGGAGTCCAAGCTGGCAGCGCTCGTCGACGAGTCCCGCCGTGGCCTCGCCGCCGCGCTGAAGGAGCCGCAGTCGCGCGGCGTCGCCAACGCGATCGCCGAGCTCCGGGCCGCCCTCGCCGACCTTCCGGAGGTCGGCGTGAACACCGACCCGATCGCCCGCCTCGACCGGCTGCGCGCGGCGAACGAGGCATTGGATGCCGCGATTGCGGCCGTTCGCGAGCGTGCGACGCACCCGGTCCCCCCGCCCGAGCACGTACGCCACGTCATCTACGACGCCGACAAGCAGCTCGACCTGGTGCGTGACACCGTCGCCGGTCACCCGGGCTGGGTCGGCCCCGAGGCGTTGGCGCAGCTGGCCCAGTCCGAGCGCGTTCGGATCGATCTCGGCCACTACCTCGGCAGTTCGACTGCGCCGATCACCCTGACGGACGAAGACCACCGAGCGCACGTGATCGCGATGGCGCAGCATGTCGCCTACCTCGCGAGCGAAGCCCTGCACCTGGCGCGGCGCGACATTCGAGCGGGCCGATTGCAGGACGCCGGGCAGCGGCCTTCGTGACCCTCGGTTCGACGTCGAAGAGCGTCAGCGGCCGAAGAGACGGGCGAAGAAGCCCTGCGACGGCTCGTGCTCGTGCCCGGCGCAGCGCTGCGCGCGCGGGACGCCGCGCATGACTTGATCGACGTGCTGGCCGCAGCCGGCCCAGGTCGTCTTTCCGCACTTCCGGCAGGTGACGGTTCGGCACATGGTGAATTCCTCGGGGTTCTCGGGTCGGGTGAACGGACGGGTCTCAGCGACGGTGATCGCCGTCGCACCATTGCTCGACAGGCACGTGGGCCTTCACCTCGGCGACGTGCTGGCCGCAGCCGGCCCAGGTCGTCTTGCCGCAGGTGTCACAGGTCACAGGGCTGCACATGGGTGGTTCTCCTCAGGGGTGGTTGTCGGTGATCGGTGGAACGGCGGA
This sequence comes from Agromyces sp. NPDC055658, assembly GCF_053618155.1. Classification (NCBI taxonomy): domain Bacteria; kingdom Bacillati; phylum Actinomycetota; class Actinomycetes; order Micrococcales; family Microbacteriaceae; genus Agromyces; species Agromyces sp. NPDC055658. The sequence continues at coordinate 45,801 of NZ_JBSHHD010000003.1, forward strand.
GTTCGGGTCCGCCGGTCAGGCGGCGGCCTCCAGTACACGACCGGGCGCGTCATTGCCCGCCTTCCAGGTGAGGTAGCCGCCGTCGAGGTTGACGGCGTCGCGGCCGTGCTGGGCGAGCAGGCGCACGGCGGTGTGGCCGCGCTGGCCCACCTTGCAATGCACGATGAGCCGGCCGCCGGGAAGCTCGTCGAGGCGGTCGCGCAACTCGTCGAGCGGGATGCGCACCGAGCCGGGGATGGCGCCGTCGGCGACCTCGCCCGGGGTGCGGATGTCGAGCACGATCGCCCCGGCGGCCACGGCCGCATCGACCTCGTGCCACTGGATCGACGGAGTGAGCCCATCGGCCGCGTTCAGGGCGACGTAGCCGAGCAGGTTCACCGGGTCCTTCGCCGACGAGTACTGGGGCGCGTAGGCGAGCTCGAGGTCGGCGAGGTCGGCGGCGGTCAGTCCGGCGGTCATGGCGGTCGCGATGACGTCGATGCGCTTGTCGACGCCATCGCCGCCGACGCCCTGGGCGCCGAGGATGGCATCAGTCTCCGCGTCGACGATCAGCTTCAGCGACATCGGCTCGGCGCCGGGGTAGTAGCCGGTGTGCGACGCCGGGTGCGTGTGGATGACCCGGAGGTCCCGCCCGCGCGCCCGCAGGAGCTTCTCGTTCCACCCGGTCGTGGCCACGGTGAGGCCCATGACCCCGACCACGGCCGTGCCGAGCGCGTCGCGAACGCGGACCTCACGGCCCGTGATGGCGTCGGCCGCGAGTCGCCCGTGGCGGTTCGCGAGGCCGGCGAGGGCGACGATCCGGGGCTCGCCGGTGATCGCGTCGGTCTTCTCGACGGCGTCGCCGATGGCCCAGATGTTCGGGTCGCTCGTCTGCAGGCGCTCGTCGACGCGGATGCCGCCTCGAGCGCCGAGCTCCAGGCCGGCCGCCACGGCGAGCGAGGTCTCCGGCCGCACCCCGACCGAGCCGAGCACGAACTCGGCCGGGATCACGGAACCGTCGTCGAGGACGGCGGTGTCGGAGCCGAGTGCGACCACCTTCGTGCCGAGGCGCACATCGACGCCCGTGTCGATGAGGTGCTGGGCGACGGGAGCCGCCATCTCCGGGTCGATCGGCGGCAGCACCTGGTCGGCGAGTTCGACGAGGGTGACGTCGAGTCCGCGGTGCATGAGGTTCTCGACCATCTCGAGGCCGATGAAACCGGCACCGATGACGAGTGCGGTGCGGGGCTTCACCTCGAGCGCGCTCATTGCGGCGTCGACGTCGTCGATGTTCCACAGGGTGAGCATGCGCTCACCGCCGTCCATCGGCGGCCGAACCGGTGTCGATCCGGGCGAGAGTACGAGCGCGTCATAGCGGAGCACCTGCTCCTGCCCGCTCGTGAGGTCGCGTGCCGTCACGGTTCGTGCCGCGCGGTCGATCGCGACCGCTTCGGTCCTGACACGCACGTCGAGCCTGAACCGGTCGGCGAGCGAACGGGGCGTCTGGAGCAGGAGACTCGAGCGCTCCTCGATGACTCCACCCAGGTAGTACGGAAGGCCGCAGTTGGCGAACGAGACGTGGCCGCCGCGCTCGAGGACGATGATCTGCGCGTGCTCATCCAGCCTGCGCAGCCGGGTCGCGGCGGACATTCCGCCGGCGACGCCGCCGATGATGACGTACTGCTTGGAGATCATGCTGCCACCGTAACAATACCCCGGGGGTATTGTCAAAATACACCGGGGGTATTGCATGCGACCGATGGCGACGGGGTGACGGGTGGCGTCAGGCGAGGGAGAGGAACAGCTTCTCCAGCTCGTCGAGCGTGAGTGGCTGATCGGACGCGTCGCCGGAGGGGTCGGTCGATTCCTGCTCGGTGACGCAGTCCTTCATCGCGCTGGAGATGATGGCGAAGCCCGCGCGATCGAGCGCAGACGAGACGGCCGAGAGCTGAGTCACGACCGTTCGGCAGTCCGCGCCCGATTCCACGGCTTCGATCACGGCATTCAGTTGGCCGCGAGCGCGCTTCAGGCGGTTCGCGATACGGCGCTGGGGGTCGAGCGATGCGTTGGTCATGATGTGCCTCCGGTGTCTCGGTCCGACGTGTGATCCCGTGGGGTCGGACCCAGCCCTGCGGGGGTGGTGGATGGCCCCGTCGCCGACGGGGCCGCTCGATCTGTGCTCATGGGACGACCGGGAGGCCGGTGGCGGAGGCAGCCTGCTGCATCGATCCGGCGTCGGTGACGACGAGGCCCGTGTCTTCGAGGAGTTGTGCCGCCTGGCTCGAGCGATTGCCCGACTGGCAGTAGACGACGTAGTCGGAGTCGTCGTCGAGTTCGGGGAGCCGGTCGGCGAGCTGGCCGGACGTCAGGTCGAGATTGACGGCGCCTTCCAGGTGTCCGGCGGCGTACTCGTCGGCGGTGCGTACGTCGATGACGACCGTCTCGGCCGTCAGTTCGATGGGGTCGGCCGTGGCGCATCCCGTGAGGGCGAGGGCGGCCGCGCCGGTGGCGGCGAGAAGGGCGGTTCGCAGTCCGTGCATGTCCTCAACAATACCCCATGGGTATTTTCTGGTATCCTCGAGTCATGGCTTCCGTGAACATCACCCACGACACCATCGAGTCCACCGTGCGCAACAACGATCTCGTGCTGCTCGACTTCTGGGCCGAGTGGTGCGGCCCCTGCCGTGTGTTCGGCCCCATCTTCGAGCGCGCCTCCGAGCAGCATCCCGACGTCGTCTTCGGCAAGGTCGACACCGAGGCCGAACAGGCGCTGGCAGCCGGGTTCCGCATCACCTCGATCCCCACGCTCATGGTGTTCCGGCAGGGCATCATCGTCTTCGCCCAGCCCGGCGCGCTGAACGCGGCGCAACTCGAGCAGGTCGTCGAGGGGGCGAAGGCGCTCGACATGGACGACGTGCGCCGTCAGCTCGCGCAGCAGTCCGACGTGGCATGACCCTCCCGTCTCGACGGGTCGGGTCGCGGGCCTGCACCGTCAACCGCGGTGAGCGTGTCGTGCGGGGCGTCATCGCCCTCGTACTCGCGGCGTTCGCGGTGAGCAGTCTCGACACCCTGTGGTGCGCGATCCCAGCTGCCGCGTGCGCGGGATTCCTCATGGTCGGAGCGATCACCGGCTGGTGCCCCACCGATCTGCTCGCGCGCACCTCCGGCGGAGTCGAACCCAACGACCTCGGCTACCCCGAAGCCCCTCAGCAGCTCATGCCGTGATGGTTCGGGCGCTGGCGAACCCCGCCATCCGACCGACTCGAGCCCCGAGGCATCCGTCTGCGAAGCCCACAGTCGCCTTCAAGCACCGCCCGTAGGATCGAGGGCATGGCCGGATTCTGGGGCAAGCGAAAGCGCGACGAGCAGGAGCTCCAAGCTCAAGACGCCGACTTGGCGAAGCGCGCCGGCAGCGCCCTCGTCGAAGCCGACGAGCGCGTGCGCGTCACCGCCGACGAGCTCGCCTTCGCCGAGGCCGAGCTCGGGCACGAGGCGACCGCCGAGCTGAGCCAGGCGCTCGCCGCGGTGCGCGAGCACCTGGGCGAGGCGTTCCGGCTGAATCAGCTGAACTACGACGAGATCCCCGACACCGTCGAAGAGCTGCGCATGCGCAACGCCCGCATCGTGCAGCTGTGCGACTGGGCCGAAGACGTGCTCGACGAGCGCACCGCCGCCCTCGCCGACAAGATCGCACGGGCGCGTCGGGCTCCCGAGATCATCGCCGGGGTGCGAGCGGATGCCTCGCGGCTGCGCTCGCGCATTCCGCACACCCGCGACACCATCGAGCGGCTCGCCGCGCGCTACTCGCACGAGGCACTCGCCCAGGTCGAGGTCAACCCCGCCGAGGCCGAACAGCTGCTCGGGTTCGCCGAGCACAGCGCCGGCGTCGCCGAGCGCCGGCGCGAAGCCGGGCAGCGCGAACAGGCGAACCTCGCGCTCGAGGCGTCGACCGAGTCGGTGCGCCGCGCGGCGGCGCTGCTCGACGCGGTCGAGACGTTCGAGGTCGAGGCGCTGCGCGCCGAGGCCACGCTCGCGGCTATCGTCGAAGACTCGCGCGCCGACCTCGTCGTCGCCCTGAAAGAGCCGGCGACGCCCGGCGTCACGTCGGCGATCGCGACACTGCAGGCGGCACTCGCCGCGATGCCCGCGGCCGGCGTCAACACCGACCCGTTCACCCAGCTGAGTCGCCTGCGCGAGGCCAACGCCGGCTTGGACGCCGCGATCGCCGCCGCCCGCGAGCGTGCGTCGCGCCCGATTCCGCCGCTCGAGCACGTGCACCACGCCATCGACGACGCCGACCGGCAGCTCGCGATCGCGCGCGACGTCATCGCCGGCCACCGCGGCTGGATCGGCGCCGACGCCCGCACCCGACTGGCCGAGTCCGAGCGCATCCGCCTCGACCTCGATCACTTCCTCGGCGCGCCCGCCGCAGCCGTCACCGTCATCGACGAGGATCACCGCGAGCAGGCGATGCTCATGGCCCGCCGCGTCGCCCAACTCGCCGCCGCTGCACTGCAGCTCGCCCAGCGCGACATCGACGCCTCGCGCCCGCAGGGCGGCCCCGGCCAGTGGGGCGACCCGGGCTGGGGCGGCGGACGGCGCGGCGGAGGCTCCGACCTCATGGGCGGCATCCTCGGCGGCCTCGTCATCGGCAGCGTGCTCGATGGGATCTTCGACTGACCCGATCGTCGGTCGAGTAGCGACGAAGGAGCGTATCGAGACCACGCGCCGTTCGGCGATGCCGAGGAACCACACCAGAACAGAGGCGTGAGCCCGTACCGTGCGCGACGCGCAGGCTATCACCGGCAAGCAGGTCGAGAACTGCTCGCTGCCGTACAGCTCGATCAACATGTGCGACGCTACTGCAGGTTGGTTTGGATCACTCCGCTGGTTGACACGTAGGTCGCAATCGCGCCGCTCGGCCCGATCAGGGTGAGCGAGTACTTCAGCCGATCGGATGACGTCGAATAGATCACTTGAGTACCGGCCGGCATCGACGCGAGGATGACTCCGTCAGGAGACATCACGGCCGAGGCGTCCGTCGTCACCAGGAGGGACGCAGGCCAGGTCCCGTCGGATGAGGCCGTCTCCTGAAGTACGTACGCGGCTGTGCCGAGCGACTGGCTCAGCGCAAGCCGCTCCGCCTCGAGACTGCTGACTCGTTCTTCTCGCGGAGGAGGCGGTAGTTCCGAGGTGCCTGCAACCGAGCCGGGTGGGTCGTCCTCCAGGTTGGCGTACTCAGGTGCGGCCTCCTCCACAGAAGGGGCCGTGCCACCCGTCCATTGCGCCATGGCGGGCAGCGCGCTCCCTGAAGGTCCGATCGAGATCGCAACGAGCGCGTAGCCCATCACGGCAATCGTGGCGATCCCGACGGCAATACCGAAGCGGGCAAGGAACTTCGGTCCTCGACCCACCTGACGAATACGCGCGATTGCCATTCCGCCAGCCCACACCGCGACGGCACCGAACCCCGCGATCCAAACGGTTCGTGCGAGGTCGTCGACCAGTGGTGCGTTCAGCGCCACGATGAACGCGACGACGCCAACGACGAAACTCAGCGCGGCGAATATCACGGCCCAGTCATACCCATCGAGGTGTCCACCACCGCGAATCGGGCGATTATCTGAGCCGCGAGCTCGCCCGCTCGCAACATCGTCATCAGGTGGCAACCAATCGCGCGGTCCGGGCGGCGAGAGCGGCATGAGCAGGGCTGCCTTCGGGTCGGGGTACGGGTCAGTCGATGCTCGCAGGGTTGCGTTGCCGCTCGGGAGTCCCCGAACGCGGGGTACGGGCTTGGCGGTCAGCGCACCATCGACGACACCGCCGATGTCCACGCCGCGAGCGCGCCGACCGGGAGCGCAGCGAGGATCGTGAGCAGGCCGGCGATCGCCCACGCACGACGTCGGCTGTGCTGGCGCGCTCGAAACCTGAATATGTGGGGCTGAGTACCGGCCACGGCGTTCGCCTCCTCACACTCTCTGATCGTGGCCACCTGGGCGAGTGGCTTGAGCTGACCGTATTGCTCGCAAGGGTCTCGCCGTGAGCCCCCGTTCGCGTGTGAATTGGTCACGACGTTGGCGCGATCTCGCGCCACTTCGGCGGTCGAGTGCGGACGTGACGTCGGAGGTGCGCGGCAGAATACTCAAGTGACTCGCCGTGGACTGCTCCTCTTCATCGCGCTCGGAGTCGCGTGGGGCATCCCATATCTCTTCATCAAGGTCGCCGTGTCGGAGCTCGACCCGGGCATGGTGGTGCTCGCCCGCTCGGGGCTCGCGGCGATCCTGCTGCTGCCGCTCGCGCTGTTCCGGCATGAGGTCGGGCCGGTGCTGCGCCGGTGGAAGCCGATGCTCGCGTACACGCTCGTCGAGATCGTGCTGCCGTGGTACTTCCTGAGCTCGGCCGAGCAGACGCTGCCGAGCTCGACCGCCGGGCTGCTGCTCGCCGCGGTGCCGCTCGCGGGCGTCGCCATCGCCTTCCTCATGGGGCGGCCGGCGCGCCTCTCGGGCACGAACTGGATCGGCATCGCGCTCGGCATGCTCGGCGTCGCCGCGCTCGTCGGCCTGGATGTCGCGGGCTCCGACCTGTTCGCCGTCGCTCAGATGGCCGTGGTCGTCGTCGGCTATGCGCTCGGCCCGGCGATCCTCGCGCGCTGGATGCCCGACCTGCCCGGCATCGGCATCGTGGCCGTCTCGCTCGCGGGCGCCGCCATCGCATACGTGCCGTTCGTGCTGCTCACGGGCGGCGTGCCGACGGCCTGGCCGTCGCCGCCCGTCATCGTCTCGGTGATCGTGCTCGCCGTGGTCTGCAGCGCGCTCGCCTTCCTGCTCATGGTCGGCCTCATCGCCGAGATCGGCCCGGTCAAGGCGACGACCATCACGTACGTGAACCCGGCCGTCGCGATCATCGCCGGCGTCGTCGTGCTGGGGGAGCGGGTGACGGTGTGGACGATCGTGGGGTTCGTGCTCGTGCTGCTCGGGTCGTACTTGGTGACGCGGCATCGAGCGGCCTCAGTCGAGCCGACAACTGACGCCGTAGGGGCAACCGCGGAGGAACCGGTATCCGGTCAGGGCGGCCAGTCCAGGTCCTGATCTCGGCTAGGGATCGCATGTGGATATCTCACCCTCTGCGACCTGGTCACCTAGGCTCGGACCGTGGCGCGAGGTGAGGAACAGTGGCTGGCACGTAGTGTCGCCGACCGCAAGGTCCTCCTCACCGCCATGGAGGAAGGCTTCGTCGCCGAGCTGCTGTACGAGTTCTTCGTGATCACCGAGGCTGGCCGCCAGCAGGCTTTTCCCGCCCTCGACCTACTGACGGCTCGCGCTGCTCTTCGGCGGATGATCGAACTCGGTCTTGTGGGTACCTACCTGCTCAATTCCGACAACGAGTACCTGGGAATTGCTGCGGTGGCGTCAGTTGAGCGGGATGCGGTCTGGACTACACCCGGAAGTGAAGGGCTCTGTCTCTACTTGACAGCGACGGGCGAGGACGCAGTCGGCATCCGTGAGGTACCAACGAATGCCGACTCATCGGATCAACCGTCCTAGTCGCCGGTCTCCCGCGTCACCCAGCATCGCCCACTTCAACGGCCGACGTCTCTTGATCGATTCGAGAGCGCTTCGGCCCTGATCGCACGTGGGCCGGCGTTCATACTCGTGTTCAGTGGGTTCGCCTTCATGGAGCAGATTGAGCGGGTTGAGGAGCGACGAAGGAGCGTCTCGAAACCCACCGTCCGAGCGGGGACACGAGAGAGAGTAGGACGGATTTCCCGCCCTACCCTCATGTCGGTGAAATGGATCATCCTCGGGTCAGTTGCTCGAGGAGTACCAATTCCTGATCATCAACGCCACCACCAGTGCCCCATCGACGCCACCTCCTCGTGCTGTCAATCTTCACGATCACTGGGCGAAAGTCGCCCGCTGTCCGCTATCCAACCGATGCCGCAAACCGAGCGCTAGCCCCAGATCGGCCCCTCCGTCGAAGATGATTCGGCTCCCGTGACGTGGAGCCGCGCCATGGTGGCGATGCTTCAACGGAGGGCGCCTCTTGACGCCGGCGCCCGTCCGCGGCATCCTCGGGCGCGGAGCGAACGGGGGAGATCGCATGAAGACGCTCGAACCAGGTGACGACGGCTACGACGACGCGCGGCGCGTATGGAACGCGATGATCGACCGCAGACCCCGGTACATCGTCGCCTGCTCGAGCGCCGAGGACGTCGCCGAGGCGATCCGCTTCGCGCGCGCGAACGACCTCGAGATCGGCGTGCGCTGCGGCGGGCACAGCATCGTCGGGCACGCCGTGCCCGACGGCGGGCTGATGATCGACCTGCGGCCGATGGGGTCGGTCGAGGTGGATGCCGCGGCGCGACGAGCCCGCGTGCAAGGTGGCGCGCTGCTCGGTGCACTCGACCGTGCGGCCCAGGCGCACAGCCTCGCGACGACGGCGGGCAACGTCTCGCACACCGGCATCGGCGGGCTCGCGCTCGGCGGCGGCATGGGCTGGCTCGCCCGACAACACGGACTCACGTGCGACAACGTCGTCTCGTTCGAGGTCGTGACCGCCGAGGGCGAGATCCTGCGCGTCGACCGAGACCACCACCCCGAGCTGTTCTGGGCGCTGCGCGGTGGCGGCGGCAACTTCGGCGTCGTGACCGAGTTCGAGCTGGTGCTGCACCCCGAGCCCGGAAACGTGCTCTCGGTCGAGTACCTCTACCCCGCGGCATCCGGCACCGCGGCCATGCGTCGCTGGCGCGACGAGAGCACCCGGGCCGACCGCCGCGCGACCTACAACGCGACCATCTCCGACGGCACGCTCTCGCTCGGCTTCGTCTGGGTCGGTGACCCGGTCGACGGCGAGGCCGCGGCAGCCGCCCTCGCGACGAGTCTCGCCGAGGTCGACGCCGGCTTCGAGCGGGTGATCGTGCCGATGACGTACCTCGAGCTGCAGACCCGCGAAGACGACGTCGAGGCGCACGAGTGGCGCCGCTACTGGAAGGGCCACTACTTCAGCGAGCTGAGCGACGACGTTATCGATGCGGTGCTCACGCGTGATGGCGATGACCTGCCGAACGTGAGCCTGCAGGCTTATGGGGGAGCGATCGCCGCGGTTTCACCGGGTGAAACTGCGTTCTCGCGGCGGGATACGGCGTTCGAGTTCGTGTGTGCGTCGAAGTGGGTCGACCCGGCTGACGACGAGGCGCGCGTCAGGGGCACACGTCGGTACGCCGCGACGATGGAGCCGTTCGCGAGCGGTGCGTATGTCAACGCGCTCTCGGATGAAGGATCAGCGGGCGTGCGCCGCGCGTATGCGCCCGAGCACCTCGCACGGCTGACGGCAGCGAAGGATCGCTACGACCCAGCGAACGCGTTCCACCTGAATCAGAACATTGCGCCGTCGACCTCAGCGGGTTGAGGAGGAGCGGAGCGACGTCTCGAAACCCCCAGCCGACCCCTCACGATCGACCCTCACCCCAGAACTGGGGCACCTGAACGCTCAGCCGTCAGTCGGGCGCCTTCGAACGGCTGTCCGCCGCTAGGCTCCGAACCGTGCGCCTCGATCGGCGCCTGATGATGACCCGACGACAGAGAGGCCGCTCATGGCAGAGACCGCACCCATCCTCGCGTGGACGCTGCAGAACGAGATCCCGATTCCCGCAGACGTGAACGCGCTGCTCGTCGAGGGCGAGCAGGCGGTCGCCGCGTTCAAGACGTTCCGCGACTCGGCGACGTTCACCACGAAGCGGCTCATCGTGCGCGACGCGCAGGGCATCACCGGCAAGAAGGTCGAGATCTACTCGCTGCCGTACAGCGCGATCAACATGTGGTCGACCGAGAATGCCGGCGGCCTGCTCGACCGCGACGCCGAGGTCGAACTCTGGACCCGCGCCGGCCACATCAAGGTCAAGCTCACGAAGGGCGCCGACATCCGTCGCATCGACAGCCTGCTCGCGTGGGCGGTGCTGCAGCACTGAGCCGCGGGCCACAATTTCGCGCCGACCCGGCTGCGAGCGCGTTTGCCCGCAGCCGGGTCGATGTTTCGGCGGGACTTCAGTACCCGTTGGCGCTCGCGCCGTGCTCGGCCTGCTCCTGCGTGAAGCCCTCGTAGACGAGCTGCTCGATGAGCCCCTCGCGCGAGAACGACATGGTGTCGAGGTACGACCTGGCCTTCGCCGCGGCCTGCGCGTTCCAGTCGGGGGCGATGTGGTCGACGGCGAACGTGGCGTCGGCGTTCGAGAAGCCCTCGTACTCGAGCTGCTCGATGAGTCCCGTGCGCGAGAACGCCATGAATGAGAGGTAGTCCTCGGCCTTGCCGACGGCCTGCTGCTGGCCCATGGTCATCGCCGGCGGCTGCTCGACGGTGAGCGTGATCGTGGTGCCCGCCTCGACCTGGGCGTCGGCCGGGCTGATCGAGAGCACCTTCGCAGTGGCGTCGCCGTCGTACACGACTGTGAGGCCGACGGCCATCAGCGCCGCCTCTGCGTCGGTGGCGGTCATGCCGACGATCCCGCCCGGAACGGCGACCAGCACGGGTCCGGGTGCCGGCTCGGCCTCCTCCGGTTCAGCGTCGGCCGCGGCATCCTCGGATGTCTCGGCGACAGCCGCGGGCTTGTCGGCGCTGCTCGATGCGACGCGCGCCGCGCCGACCCCGCCGGTAATGATGTTGATGATCAGGCCGAGGGCGACGACCGCGCCGGTGACGATCCAGGCGATCTTCTTGTGCTGCTGGTAGCCCTGCAGGCGGAATCCCTGCTGGTCGCGCTGCGCACCGGCCAGCACCAGGATCAGGTCGACGAGCCACCAGATGCCGAGGCCGCCGAGGGTGAAGAGCTTCGCGAGGCCGGTGCCGATCTTGCCGAGGTAGAAGCGGTCGATGCCCCAGAACCCGACGAGCCATGAGAGCAGCCACGTCGCGATGAACGACTTCTGGCCCTCGGGGGCGTCGGCGGGTGCGCCGGGTGCAGGCGCCGCGCCGTAGGGCTGCGGCGGCGCGGGCGGGGCGGGCGCCGCGGGCTGCGCGGGCAGCGGAGGCGCCGGCGGAGCACTCGGCGGCTGCGCGGGCTCGCCCTTCGGCGGGTTCGGGAGCGGAGGGATGGTGGGTTCAGACATGAGCCGGCCTCTCAATGAAATGGATGCTGTGTTGTCACCCGGCGGGTGACGATCCGAAGCTAGTGACGGGGTGCGACAAACGAAGGCTTCAGAACGCCCGAACCGGATGCCTCGGGGTTCCCGCGGCCTGCGACATCCGCGCCGTTGCTGGGAAGAGCGCGGCTGTTGCCCCAGTACGGGGGTCAGGTGGTTCCGAAGACCGATTTGCGTCGTACAGTCGGACTCATGAGTGAGCACAACAGTGCGGGCTCAAGCAGTGCCCGCCCTTGGTACTTGCGGTGGTGGGTGATCCTCATCGGGATCGCTCTGGTCATCTGGGCGATCAACGGTCTTCTGAATCCTGGAGGATCGGCAGACCCCGAGCCTGCTGGCGATTCGAACTCAGTGGATCAACCGCCGCCGGTCGAGGAGTTCGTCGACCCACCATCCACTGACGCAGCCGTGGAGGTCGAGTCGCCTGCGCCACCACCAGCCGCGACGGAAGCTCCGACCGCCACATCGACCGGCCTCACGGCGACGTACGCGCAGGCGGCGTGCGACGCAGCCATCACGGACTACCTGTATCCCGATGCGTGGAATCCGGCGTGGGTGCTCGGCAAGCTCGCGGAGCAGATCGAGGACGACCGATGGTTCTTGAAGGTCGAAGGTGAGGTCGAATCCGCCGCGGGGGGCGAGCTCCAGGTGAATGCCGAGTGCTACGTGAGCGGCACGAACGAAGCGCCGGTCGTCGACATCGTCAACGTGTACTGACTTTGATCGCTCGACGGTGCCCCAGGACAGAGATGGAGCCGGTCGACTGTCGCACGACGAACTCTGCGCGAGTCAAGTGATTCGGCGCAGCGTCGGAGTCAGCGCCCGCGCAAACCATTGACGACATACCCGGCGGAATCTCGATCGAGACGTCGCGACTCAAGGCCGAACGCTAGCCCCGCTTCGAGGCGCTCGTTGATCGCCGTGGTGAGGCGCTTTCCGCCGAACATGGCAAGCGCTTCGCGCTTGACTTCGTCCTCGGTCATCCCACCCGACAGGTCGGCGGCAACGCGCATCGCGTTGGCGATCTCTACCAGCGAGATGTGTTCGACCTCGCGCGACGCCCCGGGCATGACCGCTTGAACACCGAGCCATGCGTCGGGATCGATCTGCTCCGGCCAGAGGAAGGTGCGTTCACCGTTCGCTCGATTGAGTTCCGATGGCACACAACGAAGGATCGCCGTTGCACGAGATTGAGCGACCTTCTGGAGCCCGAATCCGGATGCGACAAGCTTCGCCGCTCGAATTCGGTGGATCGGACCTTCAGTTCGGACGGCCGCGCGGATCGCCTCCTGTACTTCGGCAGTGGCCCGGCGGTTGCCCGGAAGCGCGTCGAGGACCGCGATGGGCCCGAGCCTGCCGGGCGCCCATTCCGAGAACTCCACGACGTCGGGGTGGCGGCGAGCAGTGGGAGCCGCCGACGACACTGGAGTCGCGAGCATACTCGGTGCCGCTCGGAACACATCCGCGACGGGATCGAGCGCAACAGGATCGGTGTGGTCGTCGAGGTCGGCAAGGTGAAGCGCACGAGCGTCAGTAGTCGCAACATGGAGCCCGGCCTCAGCCGCCTCCGCCGCCCGAGTCTTTGCCGCCTCGAGGAACTCCTTCGCGTCCTCGACTGCCTCACCCAGCCGCTTCATCGCGCCCTCGCGATCGTGCAACCATTCCGGCAGCCATACACGCTCGACGCTCGGCCAACGCATGAGTCCCTTCAGGACATCGACGGGGAGGCCGTCACGGTCGGCGACCGTCTGGCGCGCTCGCCAGTTCTCGCCGTCGAGGAGTACCGCGACGAGTGGTTGATCGGGATCATCGGCGTCGGCAATGCTGAGGTCGACACGGAACTCGGAAAGACCGACATCGGTGAGCACGACGTACCCTTCGGCCCGAAGCGCGGCAGCGATCTCGTCGCGGTGTCGGTCGATGCGCGGCATCCGACGCGCCTCGTCGGTGACTGCTTCGACTCCGCGAGCTGCGAGCTCGAGGTAAGCCTTGAGGTGCTTGATGCCGACAGAGCCGGTCTGCTCTGCACGTAGCTGGTCGGGGTCGAAGCTCGCAAACAGCACCACCTGGCGACGAGCGCGGGTGATCGCAACGTTGAGCCGCCGCTCTCCGCCGGCGCGGGACAATGGACCGAAGTTCAATGGGAGGACACCCCGGTCGTTCACGCTGAACGCGATCGAGAACAAGATCGTGTCGCGCTCATCTCCCTGTACGTTCTCGAGGTTCTTCACGAACAATCCATCGCGCGCATCCAACGCCGCGAGGATTCGCTCATCCCCGGTATCACGGAGCAGGTTGTCGACGAGGTCGCGCTGCTGAGCGTTGAACGTGATGATGCCGAGTGAGGGAATCGCGTCAGGGGATACTGCGAATCGACGGCGCACTTCATCGACGATCGCTTCAGCTTCGACGCGGTTCGTGCGCAGCGACTTTCCCTTTCCGGACCGTTCGAAGTGCCCGTTCACACGGGCGAACGCGATGCCGTGACCGTCGACGCCGTCGTCTGCTGCCGTGGGCATGGGAGCGGGGAACGAAGAAAGGCGGTTCTCGTAATAGTGGTGGTTGCTGAATGCGATGAGCGACTCCTCCTGGCTGCGGTAGTGCCACGAGAGCCACTTGCGAGGAACCTGCGCTTGAACGCTCTCGGAGAGGATCGACTCTTCGTCGACGACGGTCTCGGGCGTGTAATCGGTGTCATCATCGATCGACGCTCCGGCGTCGGCGAATGTGGTCGGCGGCATCTGCTTGCTGTCACCGACGACGACCACGGCCCGCCCGCGTCCCATTGCACCGACGGCATCGGCCACACGGATCTGCGACGCCTCGTCGAAAACGACGATGTCGAACAGGTCGGCTCGCGCGGGGAAGAAGCGGGCAACGGACTCGGGACTCATCAACGTGCACGGCATGAGCTCGACGATGAGATCGCCGTAGTTCTCGAGCATCGTGCGCACCGACATGCCGCCGCGTTGACGGTCGAGCTGACGGCGAAGCGCCCCCATCTTGCCGCCCGCGCTGGTCGAGATCCGTCGGTGTTGCAGCAGCTCGGCGGGAATCGCGCGAGGCAGTTCCGAGCGCACCGCATGCGTGGCCTGGGTAAAGCGGCCGATCGCGCGATTGTGCGCCTGCAGGTCGAACCCGACGAGCGCTGTGGCGTCCTGTCGTTCGAGCATCGAGGCGTCGGCGACGCCCTTGTCGAAGGCGATCGCGGCGTACTCTGCCGGGACTTCTCCGGTCACGAGCGATCTGCGTGCCGTCTCGAGGCCCGACGCCCGGAGCGGTTCGAGCGCGCGAATGAAGTCGAGCCACCGAGCCAGCCCGATTTGGCCGTTCTCGTTGATGCGACGCGCGGCACGGGTCATCCACCATCGAGTCACGAAGTGCGAGTCGCCCACCCACTCGACGGCAGCCGTGGAATCCGTCTGGGCGGCGGACTGCAGGTCGAGCCACGCCTTCTGGAATCGATCGAGCTCTCCGGCGGATGCGCCCGCCGGTGTGCTCGCGAAATAACCCCGTACGACCTGCACGAACGGGTCGGTGTGGTTGCCCAGCGTCGTGCAGAGCCATCCGATCCAGCCGAGCCGGGACAGGACCGCCTCCGTGTCGCCTCCGATGAGCGGATTGAACGATGCATCCGCAAGCGGGACCGGTACCTTGCTGAGGCGCTCTCGGAGAGCATCGAGCGACGTCGCCGTCGTGTCCATCTCGGCGGTGAGGAGCGAGAGCTCCTTCAACCGAATCGACTTCGCGTCGACCTCGAGCTCGTCGGTGAAGCGGGCGAGCACCGCACGTCGACGCTTCTTGCGGCCGAAGAATCCGGACGCGTCGGCGGCGATGGCGTCGCGGTGGATGCCGTGGACGTCGCGGGAGAGCACAGTCGGGCGCACCTGCGCGAGCCAGCCGGGCTTCGGGAAATTCGTCACCTCGTCGCGGAGGCTCGTCAGGTATGCAGTCCACGCCGGCTCGGCGAGGGTGTCGATCGTGGCGAGTGGATGACGAGGGGCGCGGCTGATCTGAGTCCACGTCGCAAGTTGGGCCGGAGAGGTCTGGATGGCGAGGTGTTCGAGTGGAATACCGCTCTCGACGACCGCGGCGAGGGCAGCATCGAAAGCGGCGGCGATCGCGTGCAGCTGGGAGCCTTCAACACGGGTCCCGACTCGTTCATCGACGAAACCCCATGGATGGTTCCGGCTCGGCCGCGCCAGATCCGCAGTGTCGGGGAGTTGGCGGAGCGCGGTTCGGAGGGACTCGAGCGTCTCCACGTCCGCGCCGGCGACCAGCGACGACGGGACCTCGAGCGTCGGCGCAGACGGGTCGAGGGCCAAACCGGTCGTCCGAGCGGAGTACAGCGAGAGGCCGGCTGCGTTCGGCTCGTGCAGGCGGTCGGCGTAACGAGCGAGCGAACGGCGGCTCGCCTGGGCTGCTTCGCCGTCGGCTCGCAGCTTCGCCGTGTCGGCCCGAACCGTGAGTTCCAGCGCACGCTTGATCTGTGCACGGACGGCTGCCGGGCGAGCGGACTTGTCGTGGAGGTCCAACGAGAGATCGCCGAGACCGACCGACTCGAGTCGGGTTTTCACGACGTCGAGGGCCGCGCGCTTCTCGGCGACGAAGAGCACGCGCTTCCCGTCTGCGAGCGAGCGAGCGAGGAGGTTCGTGATCGTCTGCGACTTACCGGTTCCGGGCGGGCCTTCCAACACAAACGTCCGTCCGGCCACGGCTTCTGCGACGGCGCCGAGCTGCGAGGCATCGGCCGGGACGGGCACTGCCTCGCCGAGATCGTCGAGATCGACTTCGGGCGGAACTGCAACCGGGTCTGAGAACGGGTCGAGCGGTGTCTGGATGAGGTGCGAGACGAGGGCGTTCTGTGCGAGCACCTCCCAGTTCTCGTCGAGGTCCTTCCAAAGGCGGAACTTCGCGAACTGGAGGATGGACAGGTCGACCGATTCCTCGACGCGGAACGGCAAGCCGGCTGTCTCGATGGCGGTGCGTGCTGCGTGGAATGCGGCAGGCAGATCGATGCCCGACTCATCTTCGAGCGGATTCGCGAGGCCGGGGATCTCCAGCCCGAACGACACGCGAAGCTTCTCGAGGAGGCAGTAGTTCGGGGTGGACGCGCCGGCCTCGTCGAGCGTCAGGCGGTACTCCTGCCCCCGATTCGCGGTCGTGAGGTTCACGGGCACGAGCACGAGGGGCGACCTCAGTTCGCGGTCGTTGAACTTCCAGTGGAGCATCCCGAACGCGAGGTAGAGATTGTTCGCGCCACTCTCTTCGACGACCGTCTTCGCCTTGTACGCGAGATAGCGGAGCTTGCTCGTATAACTCGCGCCGGTGATGTCGATGTATGCACGGCGCTTCGAGGCGAGGGTCTCCTCACGGTTCGATTCGGGGAGGTCTCTCGCCCAGCGGATGCCCCGCACCTTGTCGACGGTCGGAATATCGTCGGACGCATTGAGCGCGATCGCCTGGCCGGCGTTGATCGTGTCTTCGAGTCGAGCGACCGACGACGGCGGAACCTCGAGGCGGTAGCCGGCGCGGTCCGTGTAGTTGATGAGCTTGTTGCGCAAGCTGAGGTCGAGCAGTGCGTTCTTCCACAACTGCACGCGACGAGGGACGGCGGGTCCGGCTGCAGCCGTGCCAGTGCCACCGCTCGACGCGAAGAACGCCTCCGGGGCGGTCGGCTTGGGCGCTTCGTACGCCGTGATGACGACAGTGCCGTCGCTCGAGATGGCACGGCTCGGAAGTGGGAAGATCTTGTGCTCGCGCGCTTCGCGGACGTCGGTCACTCCGAGGAGTTCGTTCCACTCGGCATCGGGGCGGAGGAATCTCGCGCGGGGTGCGCGGTTGGCCTCCCCGAACGGCCGTGATTCAGCACCACCGGTGAGCATCGTGGTCTCGAGGAGCCCGATGTGGCCGAGATCGACGAGATTCGCGAGTTCCATCGGATCTGTCGTGGCGAGGGTCCCGAGCGATCGATCTGTGCGCCAGTAGCCGAGGAAGATGTGTCCGTTGGTGAGCCACAAGGTCGAGTTGATTCCGGCGAGCTCGAGTGCCGAGGCCATCGTGATCGTGGTATCGAGACAAGTGCCGAGTCGCTCGTCGAGCACCTCACCGGGAGTCCGCACTCGTTGACCACGTTGGCCCCACGTTGCGGGCGGCTCGGCGTAGCGGATGTCCCGTTGGCGAATCGCATCGTAGATCGCCGCCGCGATGGAGTCGACTCGCTCAGGGCTCTCGGACTGGTAGCCGTCGAGCGCAGACCGCCCGGTTGAGACGCCGAGATGGTCGCTGGCATCGACGAGCAGCGGAGTGAGTGCCGCCGCATTCGGCTGCACATGAGCCGCAAGAAGCTCGAGACCCAGCTGAAGCGGATCCGCGATCCACTGGTTGGCCGCGAGCACACGGACTTCCGTCGACGACTGGGCGAGCATGTCTCCGGCCGCGTTGCGCAGAGTGACACGGAGCACGCCGTGCTGCTCGACGTCGACCGCGAGCATGCGCTGCGGGTCCAGTTGCAGTCCGATATCGCGGATCGTCGTCGACTGCTCAGCCTCCAAGTCGACGAATTGCACCTTCGGGTCGCCGAGCGAGCCTGTGGCGCTGACGACGTCGATCTCGACTGACGCGCCGCGGTGGTCGTCGACCACATCGGCGATCGTGATCTCATCGAGGACCGGGATCTTGTTCATCGCCATCGGATAGCTGAGATGGGTGATCGCGTTCATCTCGATGCGGGCAGCGGGCTGCACGGATTCGGCGGCGAACGCGGCCGCGGTGGTCTGCACGGCGGTCTCGTCGGGCGTCTGTGCGCTGAATGCGACGATGGATGCGTCCGGCGTGGGCGGCTCAACTGCAGCGATGGGCGCCGCCGGCAGTAGAGGTGCTTTCAGCGCCGCGATCTCGGCCGCCTGATCGTCTGCAGCGATGAGTCGAAGCAGCAACTCCATCGAATCCAGGGCGCGATACGCCTGGGCGGTGGAGAAGTGCTGATTGTGCGCCCAGTCGTTGCGAACCTGTCGCAGTTCGCTCGCGTAGAGCTTGCCCTGTCGCGACAGCGAACGTTCGAACGGGTACCCGATCTCACCGAGATGCTCCGTCATAGCACGCAGCATCAACGAGAGGTCGCGTCGTGAGTAATCGGCGACTCTGCGACCCGCACGGCGATCCTTGTGCTGAAGGATCGACGTCCAATCGCTGACGCCGGGCGCAGCGTCTGCGAGCACGCGATCAACGAACGGGCGCAAGCCTTCGATCAGTACGCCGAGCGCATCTCCGATGTCGGAGTGGTGGTTGGTGTCGTGCACGGGTCGCCTCCTGCTGAACAGTTCGATGCCGAGTCGATCGACGATAGGGGAGACCGACGACATCGCAGAGAGTAAGGCGAGGCTATCGAACGGTCGTCGGACGATGGGGCTCGATTGGGCTGCGTCGTGTACCCAGTTTTGGGGACGCACGCACCATGCGTCAGGCGCGCCGTTCCTCCGCATACCGCGGCGCCATCGACTCCATCTGGTCCATGACCAGCTTGATGGCTTCCGGTTGCTTGTCGGGCGGGTACTTGTACTTCACGAGCAGCCGCTTGATCGACGCCCGCAGCTTCGCGCGTACGTCGTCGCGCACGGTCCAGTCGGTGCGCACGTCACGCCGCATCACAGCCACGAGTTCACGTGCGATCTGCGCGAGCACGTCCTCTCCCTGCAGATCGATCGCGGACTCGTTGGTCGCGACGGCGTCGTAGAACGCGAGCTCGTCGCTCGAGAGCGGCGGCGAGAATTGCGAGCCACGGGATGCCTCGGCTGCGACCTCCTTCGCCAGCTCGACGAGCTCCGCGATCACCTCGGCCGATGTGAGCTGTTGGTTCGTGTACCGGTTCATGATCTCGGCGATGCGTTCCGAGAAGGCTCGCTCCCGCACAAGGTTGCCGCGCGTCACCGCGGCCCCCGCATCGGTCAGCGACTTGCGCAGTGCCTCGATCGCGAGGTGCGCGTTCGGCGCTGCCTGGGCCTTCGCGAGGTACTCCGGCCCCAGGCCGTCGAGCGCCAGGCGAGGGAGGCCGGCGGCGTCGTAGATGTCGACCACGTCACCCGGGGCGATCGAGTCGGCGACGAGATTTCCGAGCAGGCGCGAGATCTCCTCCGGGATCGGCTCGTCGCGCGACTGACGCTCGGCGGCGTCGAACTTCGCCATCCAGACTCGCACCTCTTCGTAGAAGGCGATCTCGTCGTGCAGTTCGGCGAGGCCGTCACGGCCCGACGCGAGCGCCCAGGCTCGGGCGAGTTGGCCGGTCGTGGTGCGGTACCGCGACGCGAGACGTTCAGCGCCGAGTTCCGGTGCGTTGAGCGGGTTCGAAGCATCCCGCAGGTAGTTTGTCGCCGTCGTCGCCGCCGTGCGCCATGCCCGCGACCCGCCCTGCGCCACGATCGAGCGCCAGGGGCAGTCAGCGAGCATCTCGCGGATCTGTGCTACCAGCTCGGTCGCGATCGACACGGCCTCGTCGACGTCGCGACCGATTGGCTTGTTCTCCTGGTCGGAGACGGTGTATTCCGACAGCGCCTTCGCGAGGTTGTCGGCCAGCGGGGCGTACGCGACGAGCAGTCCGTCCTCTTTGCCGCGGAACGTGCGGTTCACGCGCGCGAGGGTCTGCATGAGCAGCGCACCCTTGAGCGGCCTGTCGAGGTACAGCGTGTGCAGCGGCGGGGCGTCGAAGCCGGTGAGCATCATGTCTTTCACGATGACCAGTTCAAGCTCGTCGGACGCATCCTTCAGGCGCGCCTTGATCGCCTTGTTCGCGGAATCGCGCCGCACGTGGTCGCTCACCGGCGGCTGATCCGAGGCCGACCCCGAGTAGACGACCTTGATGCGCCCCTTGTCGAGCGCATCCGAGTGCCACTCGGGTCGTAGCGCGACGATCGCCGTGTACAGTCGCGCGCAGATCTCGCGCGTGCCGCCCACGACGAGCGACTTGCCCGGCGACTGGAGGAAGGGCTTCATTCGCTCGCGCCGCTCCTCCCAGTGCTGCACGAGGTCGGCGGCGAGGGTCTCGATGCGCTCTGGCGCTCCGTATACGGCGTTGACGACGGCGACGGATGCTTCGAGCCGAGCCCGTTCGGTGTCGTCGAGTCCGAGCGTGTACTCGTCGGCTGCTCGATCGATGTCCTCTTCGGTCGCACCGTCGGCGAACGAGACCTTGATGAGCCGCGGCTCGAAGTACACCGGCACGGTGGCGCCGTCGTCGACGGCCCGGGTCAGGTCGTAGATGTCGATGTAGTCGCCGAACACCGCGCGGGTGTCGCGCTCGGCGAACGAGATCGGGGTGCCCGTGAAGGCGATGAGTGTCGCGTTCGGCAGTGCGTCGCGCAGGTGGCGGGCATACCCGTCGAGATCGTCGTAGTGGCTTCGGTGTGCCTCGTCAACGACGACGATCACATTCCGGCGATCGGTGAGCAGCGGATGCTGCGTGCCCGACTGCTTCTCGGTTTCGGTGAGCCCGAACTTCTGCAGCGTCGTGAAGTAGATGCCGCCCGTGACCCGGTTGCTCAGTTCGTCGCGCAGTTGCGCGCGCTCGCGCACCTGTGCGGGTTTCTCGGCGAGCAGCAGGCTCTGGTCGAACGTCTGGAAGAGCTGCCCGTCGAGCTCGGTGCGGTCGGTGACGACGATCACGGTCGGGTTCTTGAGCTTCGGATGCCGCGACACGAGGTTCGCGTACAGCTCCATCTCCATCGACTTGCCGGAACCCTGGGTGTGCCACACAACGCCAGCCTTGCCGTTGGTCTCGACCGCCTGAACGGTGCTGCCGACGGCCTTCGTCACGGCGAAGTACTGGTGCGGTTTCGCGATGCGCTTGGTGAGTCCGTCGGCGTTCTCGTCGAACGCGGTGAAGTTGCGCACGAGCTGCAGGAACCGTTCGGGGTTGAAGAGGCCGTTGAGCGCGTCGTCGATCGGCTCGACCGAAACCCCTTCTTCGATGCGCGGCTGCGTGAGGGGCACGCCGTCATCGTCGACGTTCCACGGTGCGAAGTGGTTGAGCGGCGTGAACGGTGTGCCGTATTTGGCCTCGAGGCCGTCGCTTGCGAGTGTCAGCACGCAGAAGCGGAACGCCATCGGAAACTCGCGCAGGTATGTCTGCAGTTGCGCGTGCGCGGCGGCGACTCCGGCGGACGCCGAACCCGCTCGCTTCAGCTCGACGATCACCAGCGGCATCCCGTTGACGTACAAGACGATGTCGAACCGGCGGTGCAGGTCGCCGCGCCGAATGGTGACCTGATTGACCGCGAGCCAGTCGTTCTCCTGCTCGGCGCCGAGCAGGCGCAGCCGGGCGTTCTGTTCGATGCCGTCGGGGTCGATGTAGCTCAGCGGATAGCCGCCGACCAGGTACTGGTGGATGCGGTGGTTCTCGGTGATCGCATCCTGCGACTTGGGAGCCGCGATCTCGGCGACCGCCTGCTGCAGGTACTCGCCGGGCACGCCCGGGTTCAGCCGACGCAGCGCCTCGAGCAGGCGCGGGCGGACGAGCAGGTCGTCCCACGTGTCGCGCTCGCCGGTGCCTGGGGCGATTGCTTCGCCGGCAACCGGCCGCCACCCCAGTGGCTCTGCAAGCAGGTCGAGAGCATCGTTCTCCCAGGTCGCTTCAGACAACTCTGTCATGTCAGCTCCGTGTCATTGGTTTCAGTGGTTCCGGTGTCGCTGGTTCCGCCGGTGCGCTGGAGACGGTTCGCGAGCTTCTCCGCGAGCCGGCCGGTCGTCGTGCGGGCGCTCTCCAACGCTTCGGTGCCGAACCGACCGGCAGCCTGAAGTCCGTCTTTGCCGGCACCGACGACGTCATCGCGCGCATCGATGGCCGCGGCCGACCAACGTCGCGCTTCGAGAGCTGTGCGCTCGTCGGCGACTCCGAGGGTGACGTGGAGGTCGCCGACCCCGGCGGCGACCTGGTTACTCGCATGGACGACGACCTTCGCCGACACCGGGTTCAACAGCACCTTCGCGTTGGCTCGGTTCGCGGCCGCGTCCATGCGGGCGACGAGCTGAACGGTGGTCGTGGCGATGAGTTCGAGACGGCGCTGCCGCGCGGTCTGCAACGCGATGCGATGCTTGTCGAGCTCGTCTGGCGAGGCGTCGAGCACGCGGTCGAGCTCGAGCACGCCCATCGCCTCTTGAAGCTGAACGCACCGAGCGAGGACGGCCAGCCACTCCACGACCGTGTCTTGCGCCTGCTTCGCGAGGTCGGCGAGCTCGCCGATCTTCGTCTCGCGCTCCAGCTTCTCGGCAAGCCCGTCGAGTTGCCGCAGCGCATACGCCTGAGTGCGCGCGATCGTCGCGGCGGAGCTCTGCACCTTCGACCACGTCACTTCGGATACCCGGCCGACCTCTGCTCGCACGACCATCGCCTCGTCGAGCATCAGTTCGACGCCGATCATGTCGGCGATCACCGCATCTTTCTGCGCGCGGAGGATGTCGTCGACCTTGGCGTCGATCTTCGCCAGATACTCGGTGATCTCGTCCATGGCCTGCTGCATCGCGTATTGTGCCATGATGCCGCCGACGCCGGCGAGGATTGCGGGGTTGGTGAGCATCGCACCGGGCTTGGTGACGAACTGCAGGTTCTTGGTGAACTGACCGTTGGTGCCACGGGTGGTCGCCTGGACGAACTTGCCGCCCGATCGTTGCACGAGGGTTGCGCCGTGGGCGGCGCGCGCCGATTCCTCGGTCAGCTTCATCCATCGCCCGGCGTTCGCTGAGACCTCCGACGCAGTCTGCAGCGCTGACCCGCCTCGTGCGATCGCCGGCGCGAGCGGCCGAAGGTCGAGGTCGCGCGTCGGCACGCCCGCCGTCGCGACGAACCGTTCGACCGCTCCGGGATCGCCGAAGACGACCAGACCGTCGCCGTCGCTGATGAACTCGATCTCGTTGCCGATCTCCTCCACGGGGATGTCGTCGGGGTTGAACTCGGTGGTCACAGTGCCATCGCCTTCTCTCCTGTGTGGGGCTCTCGCATCAGATCGTGAAGAAGATGAACTCGAAGCTTCCCGGTCGCCTCTGGGGTGATGAGTTCGTGCGTCGTCCAGGTCACGAGGCCTCCGAGGCTGCTTCCGCGAGGAACCGAACGAGCCAATCTTCACCGACGATCGGGATGCCGTAGTCGCGCGCCTTCTTCGCCTTGCCCGACAGCGAGTCGGGATCGGCGGCGACGACCAGGGCGACCTTCTTCGTGACGGTCGGGTGCGGCAGGTATCCGTGCTCGCGAAGCTCGGCCTCCCAATCCGAACGTTCGCGCGACATGTCGCCGGTCAACACGATGACCGCGCCGGGATGCAGCGCGAACGCCTCGGTCGATGCCTCGTCCACGGCCGCGGGAGCCACCTCATCGACGGCTGCAGCGATATCGGCCTCGTCGAGTTGCAGCAATTCGCCGACCGCACGCAGGTCGGCCTTCTCGTCATCGGTGAGCACGCCGTCGGCCCACGCGCGTCGCTCGAGCTCGACGTAGTAGTCGCGGTGGATCGCATCGACCGCCGGGCGGGTCAGCCCGAGTTCGGTCGCGACGGCAGCGAGTTGGTGGCCCTCTGAGACCGAGATGAAGCCGTCGAGCAGGCACCGATCGAGGAGCGCGGCGTATTGCGCGGCAGCGCCATCGACCGCTTCGCGCTCGGCGTCGGTCGAGATGCGTTCGAGAAAGCTCGGCGGTGTGGCGGATGCCTCGGCGCGAGGTTTCACGACGACCCCGGTCCTGCGGGTGACGGGGTACGTGTACGCCCGGCCGGCGTTCGCGGTCCGAACCCAATAGTCCTCCCAACCCGACCATTCGAGGCTCGTGCGCCGGTAGTGCGAGAGCAAGCAGGCAGCGGCGAACGAGTCGGATCCGGCGCTGTGCGCGAGGCCGTGCTCGATCGAGTGGGCCGCGCACGCGTGGCTGAGTGACCCGGACGCTCCGAGCCCGAAGCTCGCCCCGAGACTCATGGTGCACACGCTGGGGGTGTCGGGCACGAGCGTGTAGCCCGCCCGCGCGAACTCGGCGTGCAGAAAGCGCAGGTCGAAGCTCGCGTTGTGCGCCGCGAACACGCGCCCGGCGAGCAGTTCGGCGAACTCGCCGACGATGTCGCCGAACACCGGAGCGTCGAGGATGTCTGCCGCCCGGATGCCGTGGATCTGCTGCGGCCCGAGGTCGCGCTCGGGATTGATCAGGGTCTCCCAACGACCGGTCACCGTCCCGTCGTCGTCGACATGCGTCACCCCGATCTCGACGACCCGATGGTGGTACGAGGGCAGGAGACCGGTCGTCTCGAAGTCGACCACTGCGAACGCCATCAGACACCCGCCTCGGATGCAGCGGCCTCGGCATCGCGAACTCGAAGCTTGCCCGACATGAGCTGGGGGAGGAGAGCGTCGCGCGTTGCACTGATGATGCGATTCTCACGGAGATTCGACGCCATCGACGACCACGTTTGCTCGAATCTGACTGCATAGTCTCGTAGTTGCTGCTCTTCAGGCAGTGCAATGTCGGTGGCGACGATAACCTTGGCGTTCATGTTCTTCTGGACCGAGCCCTGCATAGCGCCCTCGGCATAGCGGATGTACTCCGAGCTCCGCAAGAACTGGTAGATGAATGGCGCCTGAAAAGGTTCGACCGCGCGCAAGCGGACCAAGTACGAGGCAAATACTGCCGGTGGGTCGCCGGCAGCGACCCAGCCTGTCTTGCCTGGATCGGCCATGCGCGCCACGACGATGTCACCCGCGTGCAGCAGGTACTTTTCACGTTCCCTCTCATCAACGACACAACCTGGCACACCATCCCAATCGATCCAGGGCCGCTTGTTGATGTCAGTCACTCTCAAGAGCCCGGTGCCCTGCGCGTCTGGGACTGCGGAGGTCGTCACGCCATATTGCGTCGTTACCAAATTGGTGAGTGGCACGGTTTCGGTCGCAGCTCGCGCCACGGCGAGGTAATCCGTCGCCAAGAGCTTTGACAACGTCTCCGCGAGGGCGGTGTTGGCGGCGATCTTGTCGTCGAGCGCGCCCAGCACCTCGGCGATCGCCCGCTGCTCGGCGAGGGGCGGTAGCGGAATTCGAAGCCGCGAAAGCTGCGCCTTCGTGAGGGCATTGCGGGTTCCGCCCGCGGTGGCGATCGTGAGGAGGTGAGATTTCATCTCAGGGGCGACGAGCAGCTTCTGGAGGAACAGCGAATTCAGCGACGGCGTCGGGCGAAGGATCGCGACGTGCTGGTTGACGCGCGCGGGGAGCAGTGACGGGTCCATGATCGCCGACCGCGCCACCGAGTCGCCAGTGATGTTGATCAGCACATCGTCCGCCTCAACCGTCACGCTGCGCAGCGACTCCGCCGCTCCGTCGGAGATTCGTGCGAGGCCCTCCGTCTTCATGGCGTTGTCGAGCACATTCTGTGATCGGATCAGGGAAACTCCGTTTGCTTGGTAGACCGACTGGCCTCCGCGAGGCGTAGCGCCCGATCCAATCTTCGTCGTCACCTCGCCGAGCGTGACGTAGGGCCACTCAGGCATGAACCCTCCGGAGTTGCTCGCGGACAACTTCGGCAAGCCGCGCCGACTCCGAAAACTGCGTATCCAGCTCCGCCCGAAGGCGTGCCAGCTTGTCCTCGATCGGCTCGCCGTCGTCTTCGGCCTCAGTCGCGCCGACATACCGCCCTGGCGTTAACGCGTAGTCCGCTGCCTTGATCTCGGCCAGGGTCGCCGAAAAGCAGAAGCCCGGGACATCCGCATACTCATCGAGCGCGGCATCCGATTCGACTCCACGCCATGCGTGGAAGGTGCCCGCGATTTTGGCGATGTCCTCATCACTCAGTGCGCGCTCGGCGCGGTCGACCATGTGGCCGAGATTGCGGGCGTCGATGAACAGCACCTCACCGGCGCGGCCTCCCTTGTCCTTCGCGAAAAACCAGACGCACACCGGAATGCCCGTCGAACGGAAGAGCTGCGTCGGCAGCGCGACCATGCACGAGACGAGGTCGGCCTCGACGATCTCGGCGCGGATCTTGCCCTCGCCGCCCGAGTTCGACGACATCGAGCCGTTCGCCATGACGACACCGGCCTGCCCGCCGGGCGCGAGCTTCGAGAGGATGTGCTGGATCCACGCGTAGTTCGCGTTGTTCGCCGGCGGCACGCCGAACCGCCAGCGCGAGTCGTCTTCGTTGCGCGCCCAGTCCTTGATGTTGAACGGCGGGTTCGCCATGACGAAGTCGGCCTGCAGGTCGGGGTGCAGGTCGCGCGCGAACGTGTCGCCCCAGCGCGGGCCGAGGTTGCCCGAGAGCCCGTGGATGGCGAGGTTCATCTTCGCCATGCGCCAGGTGCGCTCGTTGAGCTCCTGCCCGTACACCGAGATGTCGCTGCCCTCACCGTGGTGGGCGTCGATGAACTTCTCGGCCTGCACGAACATGCCGCCCGATCCGCACGCCGGGTCGTACACCCGGCCGCGCGTCGGTTGCAGCAGTTCGACGAGCACCCGCACGACGCCGGCGGGCGTGTAGAACTCACCGCCGCGCTTGCCCTCGGCGGCCGCGAATTTCTCGAGGAAGTACTCGTACACCTCGCCGAGCAGGTCGCGGGCGCGGCGTCCATCCGATCCGCCCTGCCCTTGGGCCGCGAACCGCGCCGAGTTGAACAGGTCGACGAGCTCGCCGAGGCGACGCTGGTCGACGTTGTCGCGGTTGAAGATGCGGGGGAGCGTGCCCGAGAGCTGCGGGTTCGACTGCATGACCGCATCCATCGCCTCGTCGATCAGCAGCCCGATCGACTTCTCGGTCTCGCCCATCGCGGGGCCGATGCCCTTGGCGTTTTCGGCGAGAAAGCCCCAGCGCGCATTCGCCGGAACCCAGAACACGCCGCGGCCGGTGTACTCGTCGGTGTCGTCGATGAGGTCGGCGATCTGGTCGTCGTCATACCCATCGGCGGCGAGCTCCGCCCGAATGCCGGCTCGGCGCTCGTCGAAGGCGTCCGACACGTACTTGAGGAAGACGAGCCCGAGGATGACGTCTTTGTACTGCGAGGCATCCATCGACCCGCGCAGTTTGTCGGCGGCCTTCCAGAGCGTGTCTTTCAGCTCCTTCATGGTCGACGGCGCCTGCGGGGCGGCTTTCGGTGTGCGGGCCATGTACTTCCTCACTGCGTGGATGCCGCGACAGCGGCGGTGGTGTCGGTGGATTCGTTCGGGCGGGGTTCGGGTTCGAGGGTGACTGCTCCTGCGACGACACCGGCGGCGAGCAGTTCCGCGTATCGATCGAGTCTGGCAGCCCGATTGCGCAGTGCCTCGCTCTGGGCGGCGATGTCGGCGAGTGCCCCCCGAAGTGGGGCAGCGGCTTGAGGTGCGACGCGGCGCAGCATCCATCGCTTCCAAGCGCCGGGTCCGGCCGGTTGACCGACGATGTCGGTCGCCACGAGTTCGGGGATGAGCCCGCCGGGGTCGGCGGCGGTGATGCGCAGCACGCGCGCCGGGTAGGCGACGACCTTCGAACCGTCGACATCGACCCAGGCGGCCGCCGTCGGGCCGGTGCGGAAGATCACGTCGCCCGGGCGGGTGAGACCCGCCGATGGATGCTCCTTCGCGAACGCGAACTGATCGACGCGGATGTCGCCGATCACGGCAGGGTCGTCGAGGTCGGACGCGCTCACGACGACGAGACCCTCGGAACCGTGCAGATCTGAGGTGAGGCGCGTGCCCGAGATGACGCGGAGGTGGCCATCGCGCACCAGGTCGGCGACCGATGTCGGTGCGGGCGGCGGCGACGGCGCGCGGGCGCCGATCGCGAACGGAGCGAGGTCGGCCGCGACCGCATCGGCCGCCGCGTCGATCAGCACGGGCAGGTCGGCAGGGTTCGACTGCACCTGGCGCGTTGCCGTCTTGGCGACAACCAGCGATCCGGCGCGCGCCAGCAGGTTTCGGGTCTGCACGAACTGTGCGAAACGGAACGCGTGCGCGAGAACCTCGCGCCTGCCGCCCATGCTCGCGACGAGGTCGGAGACGAGGTCGGCGCGGGTCGCCGGGGTGAGGGGAGCGTCGATGAGGTCGGCCACGACGGTGAACCGATCGGCGATCGCAACCTCGCCCATCGGTGCACCGAGCACCCACAGCGCCAGCGACTCGCGCGGGGCGGTCTCGACGAGGCCTGTGGTGAGGCGGGCGATGCCGCGCACACGGCCCGAACGTAGCGCATCGTCGCGCAGCAGTTCGTCTGCAGGGTGGAGCGAATCGACGAGTGCTCGCGACGGCCCGATCACGATGGCGGCGTCGTGCTCGCGCAACGAGAGAGCCACCTCGTCGATCGCTCGAAGCACGGTCGCGATGTCGTCGGTGCCGGCGGCGGGAACCCGCGCCACCACCACCGCGCGGCTCGAGGTCGCATCCTTGGCGTCGACCAGAAAGTGGCCGGCGGCAACCAGTCGGCGTCGTGCCCGTCGGGCATCGGCGTCGGTCGGCAGCGCGAGGTCGGTTTCATCGCCGACCGCCGTCGCCACGGCAAGGGCGAGCTCGACGTCGTGGGCATCGAGTGTCACCGTGACGTCGGCCGTTGCATCGGCGATGAGCGCCTGGGTCGCCGCTACGACGAGCGCGATGGCATCGGCAGTGAGCGGACCCGCCGACCCGGTCGTGCTCAGTGATGCGGCACGACGTCGCCCGACGAGTTCGAGCGCGGCTGCGGGGGAGTACGCCGCATCGATCAGGCGCTCGGCGTAGTCGAGCCACGGCGCGCCCCGACCGGCGTGCGCCGCGAGTTCGGTGCGCAATGAGCCGTCGCTCGGGTCTGCCTCGATTGCCGCGTGCAGCAGATCCTCGGAGGTGAGGTCGTCGAGCGTGCCTCGATGCGCGTAGAGCGCGATCAGCGCTTCGAGCTCGGCGACGGCCGGTTCATCCGTGAATGCGAAGCCTGGCGGCACGGCTTCGGCCGCGGCATCCGCTCGCGCTTCTGGATTGTTGCCATGTTCGGTACGCGAGAGCCACTCGGCGACCTGAGCGGCGTCGAAGACCGGCCGGCCTGCCCGTTCGGCGACCGCCTGCGGGAACGGGTCGCTCGTTGCGACGAACCTCTTGCGCCACATCGACGGCACGGCTCGCCGCACGCCGGCCAACCGGGCGACGCCGGTCAGGTCGAGGAGGAGCGGTGCAGTCGTGGGCATGGACTCACAGTACCGAGGACTGGGCGTCAACGGGCGATGTAATTGATAAGGGGACTTATCAGGTGCAAAGCCCAATTGGTCGGCGCAGGCGCACATGATCGCCACATGAACAACGTCACGCCGAACGGTGCAACCCATGAGATCAAGTGCCCGCACTGCGGGACCGTCTTCACCATCGATGAGGCGAAGTACGCCGACATCGCGCAGCAGGTGCGAACCGTCGAGTTCGAGACCGAGGTCCACACGCGTCTGGCCGAGGCCGAGAAGGTCAAGCAGGCCGAGATCGCCCTCGCCGTCGCGAATGCCGCGCAGCAGTCGCAGGAGGCCGCCGCGAAGAAGGAGGCGGAGATCCAGAAGCTGCGGGCCGAGCTGAAGTCCGCCGGCACCGAGCAGGATCTCGCGGTCGCGAAGGCCGTCGCGGCGGCCGAGAAGCAGCTCGGTGAGACGCGCAACAAGCTCGAGCTGCAGTCGGCCGAGCAGAAGGTCAAGGACGCCGCGCTCAAGGCGTCGCACGCGAAGGAGCTCGCGCTCAAGGACGATCTGATCGCGCGCTACAAGGACATGAAGGCGAAGCTGTCGGTCAAGCTCCTCGGCGAGACGCTCGAGCAGCACTGCGAGGTCGAGTTCAACCGCATGCGTTCGCTCGCGTTCCCGAACGCGGAGTTCGGCAAGGACAACGACGCGTCGGCCGGCACGAAGGGCGACTATGTCTTCCGCGACTACAGCGACGAGGGCGTCGAGTACGTCTCGATCATGTTCGAGATGAAGAACGAAGCGGATGCCTCGTCGACCCGCAAGAAGAACAGCGACTTCTTCGCCAAGCTCGACAAGGACCGCAACGACAAGGGCTGCGAGTACGCGGTGCTCGTCTCGATGCTCGAAGAGGACTCCGACCTCTACACCGGCATCACCGACGTCTCGCACCTGTACCCGAAGATGTTCGTCGTCCGCCCGCAGTTCTTCCTCGCGATCATCGCGCTGCTCCGCAACGCCGCACAGGACACGATCCTCGTGAAGGCCGAGCTCGAGCAGGCGAAGAAGCAGCACATCGACATCACCGACTTCGAGTCCGAGCTCGAGGCGTTCAAGGCGTCGTTCGGCCGCAACTACGACCTCGCGAGCCGCAAGTTCACCCAGGCGATCAAGGACATCGATCTCGCGATCGACAAGCTGCAGAAGGTCAAGGACGGCCTGCTCGGCTCCGAGAACAACCTCCGCCTCGCCAACGACAAGGCCACCGCGCTCACCGTCAAGAAGCTGACGAAGGGCAACCCGACCATGCAGGCGAAGTTCGCCGAGCTCGAGGCGGCCGAGGCTCCGGAAGACCAGGACGCGGCCTGAGCGCTGGCAGGTGAGCGGCCTAGATCCTCGTAAGGATTAGGGCCGCTCACCTGCAACCTCGGCCCCCGCCGAGTTCGTTCGGCTCAGCTTCAGGCACCTTCAGGCATCGGGCGACTGGATGCCTCGGGATGCCCCGATGGATCGTCGAACCACCGAACACCGACACGCATCATCCGATACCGAAGGAGCAACACCATGACGAACCGCTCACGCCGCCTCGATTCAGGCCTCGCCGCTCGACCGCGCCGCTCGGGGTCATCCCGCCGTCACAGGCTGCCGCGCTGCGAGCAGACCGGCCTTGCCCGGTACCGCGATCGACACCAGGCGCGACAGGCCATCGACGCCCGCCGTGCCGGTGACCTGCGCGTCTCGCTCGTGACGTACGCGTGCCCCGACTGCCGCGGCTACCATGTCGGCAGTTCGTCCGCTGGGTCGCTCGTGTCGGTGTCGGATTCGATCGAGCGAGTGCCGACGTTCATCGACTCGCTGCCGACGCGTGCGCGCCGGTACGTGCTCTTCGACGTCGAGAACCCGACGTGCGGAGCTCAGGCATCCCGCGCAGAACTCGCGAAGCTCTGGAGCATCCTGAAGGGCCAGGCGCCGGGGTTCAGCGAACGCGACCACATCGTGATCGGCGCCGCGCGCTCTGTCGCGGCCAAGTACCGCGGCGTCATCGACGAACCCAACGTGAAATGGGTCGTGGGCGCCAACGCACCCGACGCGGCCGATCGAGCGCTGCTCGCCGCGATCGACCTGCACCGCGTCGCGCGCAAGTACGACGAACTCGTGATCATCTCCGGCGACCATGCGTTCGCACCGCTGGCCCGACGTGCGAAGAAGTTCGGGCTCCGCGTCCACGTCGTCACCGCGGAGCATCTCGAGCAGCGCTCCGCGCTCGCTCGCGAACTCTCCGAGGCTGCGGACCTCCGAACGCTAGTTCGCCTCTTCCCGCGTTCGGTGAGGGAGCTCGTCACCGCTAAGGTCTCGGCCGGTGGTCAGCTTCACCGGCGCGTCCACTCGCCGGCCGGACCCGCATGGTCGCGGTTGTGAGCTCCAGTGATCACGCCAAGGCCCTGCTGACGTCGACTGAGCGGGGGCAATGCGAAGCCTCGTGGGCAAAAGTCGCGGTTTGTCTGGGCTCTTGTCGGAGATGCACGGCAGGATTGGGCCTGTGGAGACTTTCAAGCGGACACCGTTGCAGCTGTTCAACCTTCCGCAGAATTTCGTGATTCCGCTGTTCCAGCGTCCCTACGTATGGAAAGAGGATGAGCAGTGGGAGCCGCTGTGGAAGGACATCCGCCGGATCACAGAGCTTCGCCTCAATGAGCCGCACCTCAACGCGACGCACTTCCTCGGCGCCGTCGTTATCCAATCTCACGAGGCGCAGAGCAAGCGCCTGACGACCTGGAATGTGATCGACGGTCAGCAGCGCCTGACGACTCTGCAAATTCTCGCGGATGCGACGGGCGCACTTCTCGCGCAGGCAGGTTACGCGAGAGCTGCCGCTCAGCTTGAGCGGCTCACTCATAATGACGAGATCTATGTCGAGAACGGCGACAGTCGTTTGAAGGTTCGCCACCTCAACAAGGACCAAGCTGCCTTCGATGAGGTCATGTCTGCTGAGCCCCCGGTCGACCACGGTGATCTGCGGCACTCCGACTCACAGATAGTGGCGGCCCATGGCTACTTCTCGACGGTGGTCGCCCAGTGGCTGGGCTCGCCAGAGTCTGAGGAGTACTCGGCCAAGGCTCAGGAGCTTGCGAACGTCCTCCTCGACGGGCTTCAGTTGGTCTCGATCGAGCTGGAGGCCGCTGAGAACTCTCAGGAGATATTCGAGACGCTGAACGCACGCGGCACGCCGCTCACTGCTGCGGACCTCGTTCGCAATTTCGTGTTCCAGCGCCTTGCCGCAGAAGGCGGCGACACGATGAAGGCCTACCGCGAGGACTGGCCGTTCGAGACGAAGTTCTGGATGCGCGAGGTGAGCGTCGGACGCAACTTGGTCAGCCGCAGCTCGCTGTTCCTCAATCAGTGGCTGGTGGCGCGCACCGGAGAGGAAGTCAGCCCTCAGGCGACCTTCAATCGGTTCAAGACGTACGTCGAACTGGAGTCCGGCCATGAGATGGCTGACCTGTTGCCCGTTATCAAGCAACAGGCCCAGCTGTACGAGTCGTGGACTGAGGCTGCCAGCCGCCCCGGTGGGAGCCTGGGCGCCACGGAGATGGCCGTCTATCGCATGCAGGCCGGCGGCGTCGAGGTCCTCAAGCCGCTCTTGATTTGGCTGCACGAACCGGGACACAATCTGCCGGACGACGTGATTACTCGTGTCATTCGGGCGGCAGAGAGTTGGGTCGTGCGCCGACAGCTTCTCCGTCTGACGGGTAGCGATCTCGGGCGCATCGTGGCCGATCTCATCGCGGCTAACTCCGGCGCGCCCGCCGGTGAGTTGGTCGATCGAGTAAGTGGACACCTAGCTCGACTGAATGTCACGAGTACGTACTGGCCGGGTGATGAAGAGCTTCGGATGACCCTGTCGACCGAGGCCGCCTACTCCCGGTTCCCTCGGGGGCGACTCCGCATGTTTCTCGAAGGAATCGAGGATTCCTACCGTGCAGAGACAGCTCAGCCGCAGATCGAGCGAAAAGGGTATCCGATCGAACATCTCCTGCCCCGGAGTTGGAAGGACACCTGGCCTGTGGCGACTCCTGAGGAAGCCGAAGCGCGACAAGAGCGAGTGCACCGACTGGGCAACCTGACTCTCTTGACGACTTCGCTGAACGCGAAGGTTTCGAACGGCCCTTGGTCAACGAAGCGTGCAGCCCTGCTCGATCACAACACGATCACTCTCACGGGCAGAGTCATCAAGAGGACTGAGCAGGAGGCTTGGGACGAAGATCTCATTGACGAGCGCACGACG
The DNA here is from genome assembly GCF_053618155.1 of Agromyces sp. NPDC055658. Lineage (NCBI taxonomy): Bacteria > Bacillati > Actinomycetota > Actinomycetes > Micrococcales > Microbacteriaceae > Agromyces > Agromyces sp. NPDC055658. The sequence continues at coordinate 79,307 of NZ_JBSHHD010000003.1, forward strand.
GCTCTCATCGACGCGCTCATCCGTGTTTGGCCCGTCCCTGAAGGACACCACGGAAAGGTCATCGACCCTCAGACGAAGGCGGGCGACTGGGTCGAACTGAAGCACCTGATTGAGGCGGGATTTCTCGCACCCGGCGACAGGCTCATCGCAACGCACCGTGATTTTAAGGGCAAGGAAGCGACCTTGACCGCTGACGGCGCAATCGACCTGGACGGCAGACGCTATACGTCGCCATCGGCTGCAGGACATGCGCTCCGCAAGCGGGCGACAAATGGCTGGTACTTCTGGGCAGTGTCGGATGGGCGGCGACTCAGAGACGTTCGCTCGGAGTTCCAGAACGCGGTTCCAGCCGACGAATAAAGGTGGTGAGGACCGCTCCGCTCGACCTCGCAACTCACGTCTCTTCCCGCGGTTTGCTGTCATCACCGCATGTCGCTACCGCACCAACGCCACCCCGAGCGACGCCGCCACCCCGGCCACCACACCCCAGATCACGATCGAGACGATCTGCCATGTGATCACCGCGTTGCGGTTCGCACCGAACGAGACCATCGCAGCCGAGGTGAACTGGCTGGGGAGCACGAACGGACCGAGCAGGCTCACGCCGGCGACGCCGTACTTGTCGAATGCGCGGCGCACCTTCTCGCGGCGCGGCGAAGAGACGCCGTCAGTCGCCGAAACATCAGCAGACGAGGCTGAGCCGGCACCAGCCGCTGCCGCTTTCCCCGCCACTACCTTCGACCGCACCCCGCTCGCGGCGAACACGAACCCGAGCATCGAGATCACGTTGCCGATCACGGCGACGCCGATCGCGACCGCGGGCGGCAGTCCGATGAGCACGCCGACGACCGAGCCGAAGTAGGAGTCGATGAACGGAACGGCCGAGATGAGCATCACTCCGAGCCACTGCATGACGCCGGGAAGCGAGCTGGCGAAGTCCTGGAGTGCGTCGATCATGACGAGTCCTTTCAGAAGGTGAACCGAGAAGCCGGAGCCGCAAGAGGAGCGGCGAGCTGATGCTTCAAGCCTCTGAGAACCGCGTGATCTGCGGCAGTGCCGTCGTGTCACGCATCGAGGTGCAGAAGCGCACGCCCACGCCGTGACAAATGTCACTGGCATAGGCTCGGCCCCATGCCTGCCGAACCAGCCGCCCGCAGCGTGCACACCACGTGGCTGTACACGCTCGCGTCGATCGTGTTCTTCTTCGGATTCTTCGATTTGATCGTGGTGCTCGCGATGGGGGAGACGGTGATGAGCGCGGGTGGGGGTGGTCTCGATACGGTCGCTGGCGCTCCCTACTCGACCGGCGAGACGGGGCGAGCTCTCGCGGTCGCGGTGCTCGTGCTCACCCTCATCGCCGCGGCCACCCAGCTGCGGTACTGCTGGTTCCTCCGCGTCGGACGCGGCGGCGGCCTGCCCCACCCCGGCTGGAGGACGGCAGCACTCATCGCCCCCGCCGCACTCGTCTGGCTCCTCGGCCTCGCGGCCCACGGCGAGGCGCTCACCGCGGCCGTGCCGCTGTGGGCCGCGGCATCCCTCGTCGCCGCCCTGCTGCAGAAGACGCCGCGGCGACTCGTGCTGCTCGCAGCGCTCATCCTGACGGTGGCGCACGTCGCGATCTTCACCGCGCTGCACGGCGCACCAGAAGGCCCGCAGAGCTCGAACACCTTCTTGATCGGCCTCTTCGCCGTGATGCTGCCGATCATGCTGCTTACGAGCCTCTGGTGGTGGGAGGTCGTCGTGCAGCTCGACCGCAACCGGCGCACCGCCGCCGAGCTCGCCGTCACGCAGGAGCGGCTGCGCTTCGCCTCCGACCTGCACGACATCCAGGGGCACCACCTGCAGGTCATCTCGCTGAAGTCCGAGCTCGCCGAGCGCCTGCTCGAGCGCGATCCGGCGGCCGCGCGCGAGCTCGTGCACGAGACGCGCATGATCGCGAAGGAGGCCCTCGAGGAGACTCGCTCGCTCGTCGCCGGCTACCGCCAGGTCGCCTTCGACGACGAGCTCGAGAACGCCCGCGAGGTGCTCACCGCCTCGGGCGCCGCGTGCGAGCTGCAGCTCGGCCCGCTTCCGGCGGATGCCGCCGCGCAGAGCGCGCTCGCCTCGGTCGTGCGCGAGGCGACGACGAACATCCTGCGCCACAGCGAGGCGACGGCCGTCACCATCGCGCTCACGACCGAGGGCGGGCGCTGCGAGCTGCGCATCGCGAACGACGGCATTTCGAACGTGGATGCCTCGGCGCCGGCCACCTCCCGCGGCACCGGGTCGCGCACGCCCGGCTCGGGACTCGCGGGCCTGCGCGATCGGCTCGCCGCCGTCGGCGGCACGCTCGAACACGACGAGGATGCCTCGGCCCGCACCTTCGAGCTCAGGGCCACCGTGCCCGTGCGCGCAGAGGTGACGGCATGAGCAGCGCGAGTGGCACCAGCGCCGCGGTGGGTGAGGCCGTCGCGGACGAGGCCGGCGCCGCACGAGGCATCCGCCTCATGGTCGCCGATGACGAGCACCTCATTCGCGGCGCGCTCGTCGCCCTGCTGAACCTCGAGCCCGACATCGAGGTGGTCGCGACCGCCGACAACGGGGCCGCCGCCGTCGAGCAGGCGATCGCCGCGCGACCCGACGTGTGCCTGCTCGACCTCGAGATGCCGGGCGCCGACGGCATCGAGGCGGCCGCGCGCATCCTCGCGCAGGTCTCGACGCGGGTCGTCATTGTGACCCGGCACGCCCGCCCGGGCGTGCTGCGGCGGGCGCTCGCGACGAAGGTGTCGGGCTTCGTGCCGAAGTCGACGCCGGCCGAGGAGCTCGCGCACGTGATCCGCGACGTCGCCGGCGGGCGCCGCTACATCGACCCCGAGATCGCCGCCGCCGCCCTCACCGCCGAACGCTGCCCGCTCACCGACCGCGAGCTCGACGCGCTGCGCTTCAGCCGCGGGGTGATGAGCGTGCAGCAGATCGCCGAGCGCCTGCACCTCGCGCAGGGCACCGTGCGCAACTACCTCTCGTCGGCGATGACGAAGCTCGACGCCGGCTCGCGCCACGAGGCCGCCGAGAAGGCGTGGCAGCAGGGGTGGATCTGAGGGTCGCGCCCAACGCACCGCACATGGGGGTTTCGGCGGGTCCGCGACATCCCTAATGTCTGAAGTCGACGGGGGAGTCGGCATGGCGGGCGAGCACAACAGCACCAGTGAGGGGGGCGCCGAACCCGCCGCGCGCCGTGACCGGTGGGCAGGGCTCGGCACGCAGGCGCTCGTCGGCGTGGTCGCGGGTGTCGTCGCCGGGGTCGTCACGAGTCTGCTGCTGTGGCTGACCCCCGTGGTGCGCGAGACGTGGCTGTCCGAGCCGAGCTGCGACGATCCGGACGATCTGGTGATCGCGACGCCGATCGCTGTCGAGGCGTCGGGCCACATGCAGAGCGACCCGATGGCGGTCGACGCGGAGCACGGGCATCCGGCCGGAGACGCGATCGACGGCGATGCGGGCACCGCGTGGGCGGAGGGCGCCGACGGTACCGGTCGAGGGGAGTGGATCGAGGTCACGCTCGAGCCGGGCACCGACCTGCGCATGATCTGCATCGTGAACGGGTATGCGAAGACCTTTGCCCTGTACCGCGAGAACTCGCGGGCGCGGCAGCTCGAGGTCGCGACCGCGCAGGGCACGCGGGTGTCGGTGCTGGGCGATGCCGGTGCGGGGTCGTTCCAGCGGTTCCGCCGCTTGGGCGTCGTGCCGGGCTCGACCGATCACGTCACCCTCACCATCAGGACCACGTGGTCGGGTGCCGGCGACGAAGGCGCCTACGACACGTCGATCAGCGAGCTGGAGTTCTGGCGGGCGGGGTGAGCGCGTCGCCGCTCACCCCGCCTCCCGAATTCGTTGCGGTGCGGTCGTCAGGCCGCGAGCGAGTGCACAGGCTCGGCGGCGCGCTGCACGATGCCACGGGTGATTCCGCGCACGACGAGCCACGCCATCGGTGCGGCCGCCACGAGGAGCACCTCGCCTGCGAGGCTCAGCCACATCGCGACACGCAACGTTTCGAGATCCTCGGCGGCCAGGTAGAGACGGGTCGAAGCCTGGATGACGTAGTTGCTGACGACCCACAGCAACCACCAGGCGATCTGCCAAGAGGGTCGGGTTCGCCCGACGGCTCGCCAGAGGTCCGAGATGTTCTGGTACGGGAACCAGAGGCTGATGACGGGCACGAACCAGGCTCCGGCGTGCCAGCCCGGTGCGCGGCGCGTCTGGCCGATGACCTGCTTGGCGACGCGGTACTGCCAGATCACCCAGATCACGCCGGTGGTGATGAGGAAGACCGACGACAGAATGCTGACCACGAACGTGCCCTGGTCGTACAGGTCGAACCGGTCGAGGGTCGTGTCGTCGCCGCTGAGGAAGTCGGCGACCGCGAAAATGCCGAATGCCTCGACGCCGATGGTGGCGACCGATAGCACGACGCAGACGATCAGGAGCACCTGGGTGACCAGCGCGAGCTTCGAGATGGTCTTCACCGCACCCGGTCGCTGGTCGGGCTGCAGGCGGGCCTGCTGCGGCTGCGGCTGTGTCCACCGTGCGCCGTCCCACCACCAGTTCACCGGCGATCCGTCAGGCGCCGGGTACCAGCCGGGTGGGGTAGCGGTAGGGGCGTTGTTGGTCATCGTTGGCTTCCTCGCGGATCTTCGTCGACACGGCGTGCGATCCGGACGGTTCTCTCCGCCGGATCGCGTGCAACTCTAAGGGATCCTGCGAAGCTCCAAGATCACGATTTCGACACCGTGCGGTGGCACTAGTCCGCGAGGATCGCGGCGAGCCACTCGACTGCGATCACGTCGTACGCCTTCGCCCCGTCGGTGCGCTCGGCCGCGGCATCCTCGGGCCAGGCGGCGAGCGCGTGCGCGACGCCGTCGACGTAGCGCACCTCGCCGATGCCGAGGCGCTCGAACTCGCGCGTCGTGTCGATGAACGGCGGCTCGTCGTCGGCGCCCTCGATGATGAGCAGCGACCCGTCGGCAGCCGCGAGCTCGCCGGCGCGCGCGACGAAGTCCATGCGAGCGGCGACGGCATCCGAGTCCGGCGTCCACGCGTAGGGCTCCGGCAGGAACTCGGCCATCGCGTCGATCATCGGGCGCAGCCGCAGCAGCGGGTTCATGAGCACGCACGCGGCGATGCCGTGCGAAGCCGCATGCGTCGCGAACACCTCGGCGGTCACCGACGCGCCGGCTGACCCGCCGAGCACGGCCCGCGCCGAGGCATCCGACGCACCGAGCACCCCACGAAGTTCGGCGAGCGCCGCCGGAAACTCCTCGAGCGCCTGCTCGTGCATCGGCCCGAAGTACTCGGTCACCATGTCGATGCCGCTCGTGAGGAACTCCTCGAAGTCGGCGTACGGCGCGCGCTCGCCGCTGAGCGGCAGGCCGAGATAGATCACGTGCGCGTCGAGGCCGTCGAGTGGCAGCGCGGCGGCCAGCGCGGCGGGCGTCGACGGCGGGTCGAGCAGGTGCCAGCCGACGACGATCGGCGCCTCGGGGTGCGTCGCTGAACGGGCGGTGTAGGGCACGCCGGCGGAGGTGGTGCCGTGCATCCAGGTCATGCGCGTGAGGCTAGCGCGTGCGGGGGAGCGCGGCCAGTGGTCGCTGCCGACGTGCGCTATCGATGCACGTGCGACGGCTGCCCGGTGATGCTCGAGATGTCCTTCTCGGTCGTGTGCAGCAGCCGCTCGGCGAGATCGCGCAGCGCGCGGGCGACCGCGAGCTCGTCGCCGATCGCGGGCACGTTCGGATCGAGTGGATTGCGGTCCGCCTTGCCGACGCCGGTCACCTCCCGACCCGTGGGGGTGCGCACCGTGGCCTCAGCCATCGTGGTGTTCTCTTCTTCGTCGATGTCGACGGTGACGCTCCACTGCTTCGTCGCATCCATGGAACTCACCACCTTCCGGTCCGGTTCCACCTTTCAGCGTACCGACCTGCCACGCGTGCGGCGAGGGGATGTCGCGCCCGTTCTCGGCCCTATCTGAGGTACCTCCCCGAGGCCTGAGGTACCTCAGACGCAGACCTCGGGCGGCGCCTCGGTGAAGATACGGCACACGCCCGATACGACCCCGGTACCTCAGCGACGAATCTGATCTCAGGCGGCCGGAACGTCGGCCGCGAAGCATCCGAAAGGGATCGGAACCATGGACCTCGCAGCCGGCTTCATCGCCACCACCATCAACCGCAACGACGCCGAGGTCGCGGCCGCCGCGAACGAGCGCCGCCGCACCGAGGGCGAGCGCCACGCCGTCGAGCGCGCCGAGCGCGGGTCGCGCGGCGGGCGCCTGCACAGCCTCGCGCACCGCCTGCACCTGCACGCGGCGCACTGACCGCGGCATCCGGTTCACGACCACGAACCGGATGCCGCGGCGCGGCGTTTCACGACGACGCGGATGCCTCGCCGCCACCAGTCCGCGAACCAGGCTCGGACGTCGACTCGCGCAGCAGCCGGAACTCGTGCCGCCGCAGCAGCTTCAGCAACCACGACCTCGCCGGGCCGAAGGCGCGCAGGCCCGCCGACGTCTCGATCGGCTCGATGCCGACGACCTCGAATTCGCGCCCCTTCCACACGACCGTCGCCCGGTTCGCGGCGACGACGTTGCGGTACCAGTTCACCTCGGGCCCGTAGGTGAGCTCAGCGACGAACCCCTCGGGCACGCGGGCGAGCACGAGCGGCGTCTCGTAGGCACGGCCGCTCTTGCGCCCCGTGGTCCGGATGAGCGCGAACGGACCCGCGCCGCGCCGCGCCATCCAGAGCGTGAGCCGGTTGAGCGTGTGCTGGATGAACGTCAGCCACCCCCGCTTGAACCAGCCCATCGCCATGGTCCGATTCTCGTGAGGTCGCGCGGCGCTGTGAACCCCCACCCCGCCCGCTGGTCGAGGAGCGCCGACGCGAAGCGGCGACGCGTACCGAACGCAAGCACCCGTTGCCAACCTCGACCCGAATGTCGGAGGCCCCGTCTAGCGTCGTGATCTTCGGCTGAGCCCGGAGTCACTTCAGGAGACGACCATGGGGTTCGACTCTTCCCGCACGGTGCCGACGTCGGCACCCGCCCGCCCGACCACCACCGCTGCGGAGCTCGCCGCAACCGAGGCCCGCCAGGCCGCGACCGTGCGTCGCCGCGCCGACCTGACCCGGTTCGCCGCCGACGTCAAGGGGCTCGAACTCCGCCTCGCCCTCATCGACGACCGCTTCGAGCGGCTCGCCTCCCGCCCCGACGAGCTGTACCAGGACTGGCGACGCGACCTCGTCGGCCGCATCCGCTCGCTCGCCCAGAAGGCCGCCGTCCTCGAGGCCGCCGATGACCTCGAGCCGCACCATCGCGACCGCGTCGCCGCACTGCTGCTCACCATCCGCCACCGCCTCGGCGCGCTGGACGCTCGTCACGCAGCCCGGCAAGGACGCCGTGGCCGGTGACAGCAGTGCGCGCAGATCGGCGCTGGACGAGCGCCTCCGTGCGGGCGGCCACATGACCACATCACCACACGTGGGCAAGCCACAATTCCACATTTCCACACCCTTGGCGGTCACAAGTCCACTTGTCCACAGGCCCCGCGACGGTGACTCCCCGCCGCCGGTCGTCGGGTCGAGCCGGCTGCGGCTCGGGCCTCGATACCCGTGCCCGTTCTTCGAGCGCTTCGAACCCGGCGGGACGGTTACGATCGATCCTCAGCGACCCACGCTCCGACCCGAATGAGAACCCCGTGACCGACGACCCGACTCCACCGCAGCAGTCGGCCTGGCAGCCGCCCGACCTGCCTCCGCGTCCGCCCGCGTCTCAAGCGCCGCTCATCCAGCCGTACCCCACGTACCCGCCGCCCGGAACCCCCACGTCGGCCCCGCAGCGGCCGGCCCGCCCGAAGGGGCTCGGCGGCGCGCTCGCCGCGGCGATCATCGTCTCCACGCTGCCCGTGCTCGGGTTCGTCGGAGTCATCAGCTGGGCGGCGGCCATCGTCGTCGCCGAATCGACCGCGTCCACCGGCGCGGCCGCCGGGCCCGTCATGCCCGTCGAGGCCGAAGGGCCGGCCAGCCCGCTCGCCGCCGTGATCCCCGACGACCTGCCTTGGGATGTGCGACTGGGGGGCGACGCCTACACCTGGATGGTCGACTCGTTTCCCACCGATCCTGCGTGGGAGCAGACGGGCGACGCGAACGAGCCGGACTACAACTTCACGAACATCGCGTACGAGAACCTCGAGACCGGATGCTTCGTCTGGTTCGCGAACGGACCTCTCGAAGCCATCGACGTGACCCACGGCGACCGGGTCGCGAGCGTCGGACTGCTCGGCTACGCGCTCGAACTCCAGCCCGCCGACGCCGACGTGGCCGACGGCTCCATCGCGACCATCAGGGCCGACGGCACACGACCGGGCCGGGCCGATGCGGTCGAAGTCGACCTGAGCGAGGGCGGCTGGTCGGGCGTTGCGGTGGCCCGGGCGTTCCCGAGCATCGGCGAGGGCGTCGTCTACACGGTCGAATGTCCCGACGAGGTGCAACTCGATGCGGCTCGCGGCGAGGTCGACGACCTCCTTCAGATCGCGCTCACCTCGGTGCTCCCGGGGGCATCTCCCGACGCGAAGCCCGCCGCTGAGGCGCCGCCGACGCCGGCGGAGCCGACGCCGATGGCGACCGAGCAGTCAACGCCGCCCCTGTCACCCGTGATCATCCCCCGGGACCTTCCGTGGGACGTGCAGCTCGGCGGTGAGGCGTACACCTGGATCGAGAACTCGTTCCTCAGCTCGCCGGACTGGCGGGAGATCGGGAGCGCCGGAACATCGGGAGAGTACGAGCACCGTGAGAACGGATGCCGCGTCGCATTCGGGAACCAGCCGTTGACCGGCATCGACGCCACCCACGGCGATCGAGTCGCCAGCGTCGACCTCCTCAGATTGTCCGTCTACTTCGACGTTCCTGCAGGCGACGTCCACGACACCCGGATGGTCGGCGTCGGCGACGGAGTGCAGTCCGGCATCGTGGACGCGGTCGCCGTCGACATGCCTGCGCCCTTCGGCCCAGGGGTCGTCGTCGCGCGGGCGTTTCCGAGCACCGGTGAAGGCGTGAGCTACTCGATCGAGTGCGACGACGAAGCACTGGTGCCCGCGATGCGTGCGGAGGTCGACGAGCTTCTCGCGGTGAAGCTCATTCCCGCGTCCTGAGTTTGTTCGGGGCGGTCTTCGATACGCGTCCGACTTCGTCGGGCGCTCGTCAACCGGCGGCGGGGCCGGCGAGCACCCCGTCGGGGTCGCGCACCTCGACGCGCGGGCGGCCGTCGTCGAGTCGGCCCATCGTCTCGGGCAGGGCGCTGAAGATCTTGCGCGAGCCCGCGGCCACCCTCGTCACCGCGGTGAAGTCGAGCACGAGGCATCCATGATCGCCCACCAGGGGAGCGAGGCGGCTCACGATCTCCTCGGCCTCCGAGAAGAGGATCTCGCCGCGCAGCATCGCGACCGTGTCGCCCGAGCCGTCCGATCCGTCGCGCGAGAGCGACGCGATCGGCGACAGCGGCGCCCCGTGGTGCTGCAGCATGTGCAGGCCGTGCCGCTGCGACAGCAGCTCGAGCGTCGCGACGCCGCGCACGCTGTTGCCGCGCGCGTCGAGGCGCGGGCTGAACGTGCCGATGCCGAACTGCCCGGGCTGCACGGCCGCGATGCCGCCGCCGACGCCGCTCTTCGCGGGCAGGCCGACCCGCACCATCCAGTCGCCCGACTCGTCGTACATGCCGCAGCTCGTCATGACCGCGGTGGTCCAGCGCGCGGCATCCTCGCTGATGACGCGCTCGCCCGTCACGGGGTTCACGCCGCCGGTCGCGAGCGTCGCCGCCATGATCGCGAGGTCGCGGGCGTTGACCGAGATCGAGCACTGGCGGAAGTACGCGAGCGTCGCCACGTCGACCGCCGACCCGAGGGTGCCTGCCGAGCGGGTCAGGTAGGCGAGCGCGCGGTTGCGGTCGCCGGTCGTGGCCTCCGACGAGTACACGTCCTCATCGACTCGCAGGTCGCGGCCCGCGAACCGCTCGATGCCCGCGAGCACGGCGGCGGACTTCTCGTCGGCGGTGTCGCCCGCCATGAGCGAGGTCATGACGATGGCGCCCGCGTTGATCATCGGGTTGCGAGGGCGGCCGGATGCCTCGTCGAGGCTGATCGCGTTGAACGGTTCGCCGCTCGGTTCCAGGTCGACGTGCGTGCGCACCTCGTCGAGCCCCCGCGCGTCGACCGCGAGCGCGAACACGAACGGCTTCGACACCGACTGGATCGTGAACTCCGCCTCGACGTCGCCCGCCTCGTGCACGACGCCGTGCGTGCTCGCGAGCGCCGCACCGAGCTGGTCGGGCTCGACCTTCGCGAGCTCGGGAATGTACGACGCGACCGCCCCGTCGGCGCGATCTCGCACGGCGTCGAGCACCGACTCGAGTGCGTGACGAACCGGATCCCCCAGAGCGGCAGCCATGCGGTCAGCCTACGACCGCGGCCGTCGGTTGAGTAGGGGCGATACGGAGCGACGGCCCGTATCGAAGCCACGGGAACAACCCGCGCGCGTGGGCGTTGCACTCACCATGACCACCCTCGGAATCATCGGTGCAGGACACATCGGCAGCCAGGTCGCCCGCGCGGCCGTCAAGAGCGGATACGAGGTGGTGATCGCGAACTCCCGCGGACCTGAGACGCTCGAGGGGCTCATCGCCGAGCTCGGCCCGCACGCCCGCGCCGCCACCGCCGCCGACGCCGCGACCGCCGCCGACATCGCCGTCGTCACGGTGCCGTTCAAGGCATACGGGTCGATTCCGGTCGAGCCGCTCGCGGGCAAGATCGTCATCGACACCGACAACTACTACTGGGAGCGCGACGGCCACGTGCCCGCCCTCGACGAGGGCCGCGACACCGTCACCGGCATGCTGCAGAAGCACCTCGCGACGAGCCACGTCGCGAAGGGCTTCAACCACATCACGGCCGCCGACATCACGACCGACGGTCGCCCCGCCGGCGACCCGGCCCGCCGCGCGCTCGCGACGGCGAGCGACCACGAGGATGCCGCGGCCTTCGTCACCTCGCTCTACGACGAGTTCGGCTTCGACACCGTGAACGTCGGGCCGCTCGACGAGAGCTGGCGGGTCGAGCGCGACCAGCCCGCCTACGAGTCCGGCGCGCAGACCCGCGACGAGCTCGCCGCCAACCTCGCGAAGGCGAAGCGCATCACCTCCGCCGGTTGAGCAGCGCCGGTGCGGAGCGACGACGCGTATCGAAACCAAGCCCCCTATCGCACCGGGGGGCTCGATACGCGTCGCCTGCGGCGGCGCTGCTCAACCGACGAGGTTGGAGAAGGGCAGGGGTCCCCATCGTGCAAGTGGGCGGTGGACAGTAGCATCTGATCCCAGTGCCCTGTCCGGCACGGAATCCGTTGGAGGACTCGTGACGTTCGACCCGTCCGCGCCGGTGCCCCCGGTACCCCAGCCGCCGGCGCAACCGCCCGCCGCGCAGCCGCCCGTGCCGGGCGAGCCCGGTCAGCCGGCTCCCGGTGCTGAGCGTCCGAAGGGATTCGCGGGGGCGCTCACCGCGGCGATCATCGTGTCGGCGCTGCCGATCGTGATGATCCCGCTGCTCGCGATCTGGATGATCGTCGCGCTCGCGCAGCTGCCCTCGACCGTCGACGACGTCTATGACGACGAGTGGTCGAGCAGCGACCCGCTCGCGGAGGACCCGCTCGCCGCGGGCGACGTGCCGATCGACCTGCCGTGGGACGTCGACCTCGACGGCGACGCCTACCTGGCGCTCGCCTCGAGCTTCCCCGGCGACGACGCGTGGACCGCGGGCGAGAGCGACGGCACGTCGATGACGTACGACAACGCCGCCACCGGCTGCTCGGTCTGGTACACGAACGGCAGCGACGGCTCCGACCTCACCGGCGAAGACGACCGGTCGGCGAGCCTCACGCTCATCGACTCCACCTTCGGTACGACGGTCGACCGGGCGAACGCGTACGACGTCGCGCTCGTCTCGGGCGACGGCGTCGAGACCGGCGTCGCCGATGCCGTCGCGATCGACCTCGAGGGCGACCGGTACTACACCGTGATCGCGCGCAGCATCACCGATGTCGGCGAGGCCGTGATCATCTCGGCCGAGTGCGACGCGGCCGAGCAGCTGCCCGAGACCGTCGCCGCCGCGACCGACCTCTTGACCGTCGGCGTCGTGCCGGCCGAATCCGTGGAGTGACCGAGATGTTCCTGACCGAATCGCAGGCGAACCCCGGTGACGTGTTCGCCGTCTTCGTGCCGATCATCCTCTTCTACGGCCTGCTCTTCGTCTTCGCGATCGCGACCTACGTGCTCATGGCGATCTTCCTCTCGAAGGTCTTCGTCAAGACCGGCAACGAGGGATGGCCGGCCTGGGTGCCGGTGTACAGCTCGTGGCGCGTGCTCGAGATCGCCGGATTCCAGGGCTGGATCGCGCTGCTCTCGTTCGTGCCGTTCGGCAACATCGTCGCGCTCGTGTTCCTGATCATGGCCGTCAACCGCATCAACAAGGGCTTCGGTCGATCGGCCGGCTGGACGGTGCTGTACGTCTTCCTGCCGCTCATCTGGGGTGCGCTCATGGGCTACGGACGCACCGAGCCCTGGCGCGGGCCGGCCGCGTGGCTGCCCGAGGCCGGGTACTACGCCTACCCGCCGCAGGCACAGCCGTATCCCGGCGCGGCGCAGGCGCAGCCCTACCCCGGTGCGCCCCCGGCGCAGTCGCAGCCGTATCCGCCGCAGCCGACCGCGTACCCGCCGGCCGCGCCGCCCGCAGTGGCCGCACCGGCCGCGCCGGCCGCACCGGAGCCGCCTGCCCCTCCGGTGCCGCCCGCTCCGCCCGTCCCGCCGACCGACCCGAACCAGGGAGCCTGAACCATGACCCAGCTGATCCTCTCCGGCAACGACCAGCAGACCGTTCCCGTCGTCATCGAGATCTCGCGCGGCCTCGGCTACGAGGCGACGCAGCCGACCCCGGGCAGCATCAAGCTCGAGCGCGGCGACTTCTCGAAGACGATGCTGCTCGGGGCGATGGCGGGCAAGAACTTCCACATCTCGTTCACGTTCGACATCGGGGTGGACCAGTACGGCAACACCTGGCTGCGCTTCGACGAGGGGACCGGGCTCGGCGCGGTCAAGGGCGGCGCGATCGGCTACTCGAAGACGAAGAAGGCGTACGCCGAGTACCTCGACGCGCTGCGTCGGCAGACGACCGAACGCGGCATGCTGCTCGGCGAGCAGTAGGCGGCGCTGCGCGCTCTGTCGGTCGAGGAGCGACGAAGGAGCGTATCGAGACCACGACCGGGTGGTCTCGATACGGCGCTGCGCGCCTGCTCGACCGACCGGGGCGAGATAGTGAGAGCGCTCCCTCCCAATTTCTCCATCGATGTGACAAACTCGGAGGAGGCGGTTCGCGATGCAGCGAACCCGTGGGGAGGGGGCACGAGATGGCACAGGCTCCGACACCCACGCTATCCGACCCGGCTTCGCCGGCGCAGCCGCAGGCATCCGCCCCAGCCGCCCGCCGCGGTACCAACCTGCCGCGCATGGGCGACTTCAACCGCTCGGTCATCTTCGATGCGATCCGCCGCGCGCCCGAGGGTCGCAGCCGCGTCGAACTCGTCGAGATGACCGGCCTCTCGACGCAGACCGTCAGCAACATCGCCCGTCGCCTGCTCGACGACGCGCTCATCGTCGAGGCGGGCAAGACGAGCGCGGCGGGGCTCGGCAAGCCGCGCACGATCCTGCGGCTGAACCCCGACGGGCTCTACGCCGCCGGCGTGCACATCGACCCCGCAGTCATGACCTTCGTGCTGCTCGACCTCACCGGCCGGGTCGTCGCGCACAGCCGGCTGAAGACGCCGAAGGCCGCCGACCCCGATCACGTGATGGCCCGCATCGACGACCGGTTCGAACAGCTCGTCGCCGACTCCGGAATCGCCCGCGAGAAGATCGTCGGCCTCGGGCTCGCCGCCCCCGGCCCCATCGACCAGGAGCGCGGCACGATCGTCGACCCGCCGAACCTGCACGGCTGGCACCGCGTGCCCCTGCGCGACGCGCTCGAGCGGTCGACCGGCCTGCCCGTGCTCGTCGACAAGGACGTGACGGCGGCCGCCGTCGCCGAGACGTGGGTCGGTGGCGAGAGCGGCACCGGATCGTTCGTCTTCTTCTACATCGGCACCGGCATCGGAGCGGGCCTCGTGCTCGACGACGAGCTCATGCGCGGCGTCTCGGGCAACGCGGGCGAGATCGGCCACATCGTCGCCGATCCCGACGGGCCGCCGTGCTTCTGCGGCCAGCGCGGCTGCATCGCGGTCACCATCACGCCGCAGGCGATGGTCGACGAGGCCGAAGACGCGGGCGTGCTCGCGCCCGCCCCGCACGAGACGCCCCGCGAGATCGACGCCCAGTTCGACCTGCTCTGCGAAGCCGCGGCCGCTGGGGACGCCTCGGCGGCAGCCATCCTCGACCGCGCGGCCGACCGCACGGCCCGCACCGTCGCCGTGCTCACCAACCTGCTCGACGTCGACCGCGTCGTCTTCGGCGGGCCGTTCTGGGCGCGCCTCGAGGCGCGGTACCTCGAGCGCATTCCGCCGTGCCTCGACGAGTACAGCGCGACGGCGGCGCTGCGAAGGATCGAGGTCGCGGGCACCGGAGTGGGCGACGACGTCGCGGCGATCGGCGCGGCGAGCCTCGTGCTCGAGCGCAGCTTCACGCCCTCGGCGACCCGGCTGCTGCTCGGGTAGACGCGAGTGGGGTGAGGGGCGCCCCGACGGAGGGGCGGCATCCACCAGCTGGTTGAGGAGCGCCGCCGCGGCGCGGCGACGCATCTCGGAACCAACGTCACCGGACAAATTGCCCCTTGCCGACTAACTCCATTCGATTTACTATGTGCAGGTGGGGAACGCGAACGCCCCGCGGAGCGCGGTTCGGGGGAGCCGACGGTCTCCACGGGGCGTGTCGCTTCCGCACGCCCACATGAGTCCCGATGCCCCAGCGGGTCAGCACCATCACGCGCACCACCCGACAACGCCCGAACCGCCTGCAAGCACTCGAGCAAAGGAGCACGAGACCATGCACCGCACCCGCGCCACCCTCGCCTTCGCGGTCGTCACCGCCGCGACCGTCGCCCTCGTCGGCTGCAGTGCCGACTCGGGCGGCGGTGACGACGACACGATCCGCATCGTCTACCAGAAGACCGACGCGTTCGTCGCGCTCGACGACCTCTTCAAGAAGGTGAAGCCCGAGTTCGAGAAGGCGAACCCGGGCATCACGGTCTCGCTCGAGCCGATCGTCGCCGACGAGGCCGACTACGGCACGAAGCTCGCGCTCATGCAGCAGAGCCCCGACACGGCACCCGACGTCTTCTACGAGGACACGTTCAAGGTGCGCAGCGACGTCGACGCCGGCTACCTCCTGAACCTCGACGAGTACCTCGCCGACTGGAGCGACTGGTCGCAGTTCAACGAGGGCGCGAAAGAGGCGGGCCGCGCCGACGACGGCAGCGTCTACGCGGTGCCGCTCGGCACCGACACGCGCGGCATCTGGTACTCGAAGTCGGTGCTCGAAGAGGCCGGCGTCGCCTTGCCGTGGGAGCCGAAGTCGTGGGAGGAGATCCTCGACACCGCCCGCAAGGTGCACGCCGCCTCGCCCGACAAGGTCGCGTTCAACGTCTACTCGGGCAAGCCCGCCGGCGAGGGCTCGGTCATGCAGGGCTTCGGCATGCTGATGTACGGCACCGACGACGAGCTCTACGACGCCGACGAGAAGAAGTGGGTCACCGGCTCGCAGGGCTTCGTCGACTCGCTGGCCTTCATCGAGACGCTGTATTCCGAGGGCCTCGCGCCCGCTCCCGACGTCGCGCTCGACGGCTCGATGTGGCAGAAGCTGTTCGGCGAGTGGTTCCCGAACGGCCAGATCGGAGGCACGATCGAGGGCTCCTGGTCGCCGTCGTTCTGGATGGAGGGCGGCCAGTACGCCTGGCCCGAGTACGTCGACGACATCGGCGTCGCGGCCTTCCCGACGCAGAACGGCCAGGGCGACGGCGCGGTCAGCCTCTCCGGCGGCTGGACCCTCGCGGTCGGCGCGAACAGCGGCAACCCCGACGCGGCGTTCGACTTCCTCGCGATGGCGCTCGACAAGGAGAACGCGCTCGACTACAACATCGCGAACTCGCAGATCGCGGTGCGCACCGACGTCGCCGAAGACCCGGCGTACCTCGAGGCGAACCCCTTCATCGGGTTCTTCACCGACCTGGTGACCTCCACGCACTTCCGGCCGGCGACTGCCGACTATCCCCAGATCTCGGCTGAGATCCAGGCGGCCACCGAGGCCGTCATGACGGGGCAGATGACGCCGGAAGAGGCGGCCGCCGCCTATGACGAGGCGGTGGTCGGAATCGTCGGCGAAGACAACGTGACCGGCTAGGAGCATGGTCGCGGTCTCATCGCCGCCGATCGATGGCGGCCGGCCGACGCGGGATGACCCGAACTTCCGCGTCGGCCGGCAACCGCCTCGGCACGGCCGGCGGGCGCTCGTGCGCCTGCTGCCGGTCGCCCCGTCGATCGTGCTGCTCGCCCTCTTCATGGTGGGCCCGGTCGTCTGGGCGTTCTACGTCTCGTTCACGAACACCGCGCTGACCGGTCGCGCGGCGCGCGACCCCCAGTGGGTCGGACTCGACAACTACGTCGACCTCTTCACCGACCGTGCGTTCCCGCTGTCGCTGCTGCTCACGTTCGTCTTCGTGCTCGGCTCGGCCGTGATCGGCCAGAACCTCATCGGCCTCGGGCTCGCGATCCTCATGACGCGGGCGAACCGCGTCGTGCGCGCCGTCGTCGGCACGGCCGTGGTCGCGGCGTGGGTACTGCCCGAGATCGTCGCGGCGTTCGCCGCGTACGCGTACTTCGCCGACGACGGCACCCTCAACCAGCTGCTCGCCGCGATCGGCATCGCCGGCCCCAACTGGCTGTTCGACTTCCCGATGCTCGCCGTGATCCTCGCGAACGTGTGGCGCGGCACCGCCTTCTCGATGCTCGTGTACGAGGCCGCCCTCAACGACGTGCCGCCCGAGATCACCGAAGCGGCGATCGTCGACGGCGCGGGCGGTGCGAAGCGGCTCTGGTGGGTGACGCTGCCGATGATCCGCTCGTCGATCGCGACGAACCTCATGCTCATCACGCTGCAGACGCTCGCCGTGTTCACGCTCATCTGGGTGATGACGAAGGGCGGCCCGGGCATGGCCAGCTCGACCCTGCCGGTCTTCGCCTATCAAGAGGCGTTCAAGTTCCAGCAGATCGGCTACGGCTCGGCCATCGCGGTCGTCATGATCGTCGTCGGCGCGATCTTCTCGGTGGGCTACATCAGGATGCTGCGTCCGGAGCGTGACACGTGAACCTCGCGTCGCCGCGCCGTGCCGCGGCATCCCTCGCCCGCAACCTGGCACTCGTGCTCATCGGCCTCTGCTTCGTCGTGCCGCTCGCATGGCTCGTGCTCGCCTCGATCGACACGTCGCCGAGCCAGCGCACCGAGGTGCCCGAGGGGTTCACCCTCGCGAACTACCAGGCCGTGCTCACGTTCGACGGCACCCTGCTGCCGCTCTGGAACTCCACCCTGCTCTCGACGGGCACCGCGATCGTGACGGTGCTCGTCGCGGTGCTCGCGGCGTACCCGCTCTCGCGGTACCAGTCGCGGTTCAACAAGCCGTACCTCTACGCGATCCTGTTCGGCACGTGCCTGCCGATCACGGCGATCATGGTGCCGGTGTACAGCCTCTTCGTGCGGCTCGGCTACCTCGACAACCTCGCTGCGGTCACGTTCTTCATGGCGGCGACGAGCCTGCCGATGGCGATCTGGATGATGAAGAACTTCATGGACTCCGTGCCCGTCTCGCTCGAGGAGGCGGCGTGGGTCGACGGCGCCTCGGCGATGGGCACGCTGCGCCGCATCGTCGTGCCGCTCATGCGGCCGGGCATCGCGGTGGTGTTCATCTTCGTGTTCATCCAGGCGTGGGGAAACTTCTTCGTGCCGTTCATCCTGCTGCTGAGCCCGGCGAAGCAACCTGCCGCCGTGAGCATCTACAGCTTCTTCGGCCAGTACGGCACGGTCGCCTACGGCGAGCTCGCCGCCTTCTCGCTGCTGTACTCGTTGCCGGTCATCGCGCTGTACGTGCTCGTGTCGCGCGGCATCGGCGGTTCGTTCGCGCTGCAGGGCGCGGTCAAGGGATAGGGGAGAGCCCGCATGCACGACGATTCCGCCCTGGTCGAGACCCGCATCGCCCGCTTCGTGCGCGAGCGCCTCGAACCCGCGATCTACCGCGAGCGGGTGCCCGCGCGACTCGAGCGCTGGGAGGCGCCGGGCGAACCGGTACCGTTCGCCGAGGCCGTCGCACAGCAGTTCGCTCCCGTCGCCCCCGGCGACGCGTGGGGGCGCGCGTGGGGCACGACGTGGTTCAGGGTCACGCTGCCGGAGGTACCCGGTGCTCGAGGAGCGGAGCGAATCGAGACCCCGTCGCAGGGCCCCGAAACGGTCGCTGCGTTCCCCGCTCGAACATCGGAGGCTCACTGGGAGCTCGTGGTCGACCTCGGGTTCATCGGGGTCGCGCCCGGGTTCCAGGCCGAGGCGCTCGTGTGGCGCACCGACGGCACGATCGTGAAGGCGGTCGAGCCGCGCAACCGGGCGGTGCCGCTCGAGCTGATCGCCGGTTCTGCCGGTCGAGTCGGCGCGCAGCGCCGCATCGAGGCCACGGGGCCCGGGGGTCTCGATACGCGTACCGCTTCGCCGGGCGCTCCTCGACCGGCGACCACCGTGTACCTCGAGGCGGCGTCGAACCCCGACATCAGCCAGAACTGGTCGTTCGCCCCGACGCCCCGCGGCGAGTGGGAGACGGCGGGCGACGACCCGATCTACGTGCTCGGCGACGTCGACCTCGCGCTCCGCGACGTCACCGTCTGGGAGCTCGTGCAGGACGCCTGGACCCTCCGCGGCCTCGAGGCGCAACTGCCCGAGGCATCGCCGCGCCGCGCCCAGATCGTGCGCGCGCTCGAGCGCATGATCGACGAGATGGACCCCGACGACATCGCCGGCACCGCGGCGCTCGGGCGGAGCATCCTCGCGCCCGTGCTGGCGGCGCCCGCCTGGGCGAGCTCGCACCGCCTGCACGCCGTCGGGCACGCGCACATCGACAGCGCGTGGTTCTGGCCGACCCGTGAGACGGTGCGCAAGGTCGCGCGCACCTTCTCGAACGTCGACGCGCTCATCGAGGAGCACCCGGGCCTCGTGTTCGCGGCGTCGTCGGCGCAGCAGTACGCGTGGCTGAAGCAGCAGTACCCGCAGGTGTTCGAGCGGGTGCGGGCCCGCATCGCCGAGGGGTCGTTCGTGCCGGTCGGCGGCATGTGGGTCGAGTCCGACACGAACCTGCCGGGCGGCGAGGCTCTCGCGCGCCAGTTCGTCGCGGGCAAGCGCTTCTTCATCGAGGAGTTCGGCGTCGAGCCGCTCGAGGTGTGGCTGCCCGACTCGTTCGGCTATTCGGCGGCGCTGCCGCAGCTCGTGCGTGCGGCGGGGTCGCGGTGGTTCCTCACGCAGAAGATCTCGTGGAACGAGACGAACCGCTTCCCGCATCACACGTTCCGGTGGCAGGGCATCGACGGCACCGAGGTGTTCACGCACTTCCCGCCGGTCGACACGTACAACTCAGAGCTGTCGGGCGAGGAGCTCGCCCGGGCCGAACGCCAGTACGCCGAGAAGGGCACGGCGAACACCTCGCTCGTGCCGTTCGGGTGGGGCGACGGCGGTGGCGGGCCGACCCGCGAGATGATCGCCGCGGCCTACCGCACAGCCGATCTCGAGGGCTCGCCCCGCGTGACGCTCTCGTCGCCGCGGCGGTTCTTCGAGACCGCCGAGTCGGAGTACCCGCACCCGCCGGTGTGGTCGGGCGAGCTGTACCTCGAGTTCCACCGGGGCACGTACACGTCGCAGGCGCGCACGAAGCGCGGCAACCGCCGCAGCGAGCACCTGCTGCGCGAGGCCGAGCTGTGGGCGGCGACGGCGGCCGTGCGCGGCGCCGCGCCCTATCCGGTCGACGAGCTCGACGACGCCTGGCACACGGTGCTGCTGCAGCAGTTCCACGACATCCTTCCCGGGTCGTCGATCGCGTGGGTGCACCGCGAGGCCGAGCGCCGCTACGCGGAGGTCGCCGAGGTGCTCGAGGCGATCATCGAGCGCTCGGTGCGCGCGCTCGCCGGGTCGGGCGACGGGACGCTTCGCCTGAACGCCGGACCCTACGACGTGTCGGGCGTGCCGGCGCTGGGTGGGGCGCGTCGATCGAGCGACGAAGGAGCGCACCGAGACCACGCCGCCGGCGGAGCGGCCCTCGATCTGGCGCTGCGCGCCGACTCGACCGGCGACGGGCGCATCACCCTCGCGAACGCCCATCTCGAGGCGGTGCTCGACGCCGACGGACTGCTCGTCTCCCTCCGCCACCGCGAACCCGACGGCCGCCTCGGTCGCGAGGCGATCGCG
Organism: Agromyces sp. NPDC055658; assembly: GCF_053618155.1. Lineage (NCBI taxonomy): Bacteria > Bacillati > Actinomycetota > Actinomycetes > Micrococcales > Microbacteriaceae > Agromyces > Agromyces sp. NPDC055658. The sequence goes on from NZ_JBSHHD010000003.1 coordinate 99,846, forward strand.
CCCGGTCGTTCGGCGAAGCTGCTGCAGCTCTTCCGCGACACCCCCAACCAGTGGGACGCGTGGGACATCGACGCCCACTACGCACGCAACGTCGTCGAGCTGCGCAAGGCGGAGTCGGTCGAGGTGTTCGGGTCTCGAGACGGCGGCGACGCGCCTCCTCGAGCACCCGGCGACGAGCGGGTCTCGGTGCGCATCGTGCGCCGGTTCGGGGCATCGAGCCTCGTCGAGACGGTGTCGCTCGGCGCCGACGACCGCGCGCTCGAGGTCGAGTTCGAGGTCGACTGGCACGAGCGGCAGAAGCTCCTGAAGCTCGCGTTCCCGCTCGACGTGCACGCCGACCGGGCGACGAGCGAGATCCAGTTCGGGCACATCCATCGGCCGACCCACGCGAACACCTCGTGGGACTCGGCCCGCTTCGAGACCGTCGCCCACCGCTGGGTGCACGTCGGCGAGCCGGGCTACGGCGTCGCGATCGCGAACGACGCGACGTACGGCCACGACACCCAGCGCGCCGCCGATGTCTCGCGCCCCGGTGCGACCGTCACGACCGTGCGGCTCTCGCTGCTGCGCGCCCCGCAGTTCCCCGACCCCGAGGCCGACCAGGGCGCGCACCGCATGCGCGTCTCGATCGCGCCCGGTGCGGGCATTCCCGAGGCGATCGTCGAGGGCTACCGCCTCAACCTGCCGCTGCGCACCTTCACCGGTGTGGATGCCTCGGCGATCGACCCGCTCGTGCGCGTGACGGGCGCCGTGGTCGAGGCGGTGAAGCTCGCCGAAGACGGCTCGGGCGACGTCGTCGTGCGCGCCTACGAGGCGCACGGGGCCCGCGCTCGGGCGCGGCTCGAGGCATCCTTCGACGCTCGAGCCGAGTCGACCGACCTGCTCGAACGCCCGCTCGCGGGCACCGGGGGCACGGGAGCCGGGGTCGGCGTCGCGCTCGCCGAGGCCGGCCCGCGTGCGTGGGAGTTCGACCTGCGACCGTTCCAGGTCGTGACCCTGCGCCTGCGCCTGCGGCGCACACCGGTGGCGGAGGCGTCGGTCGAGTAGGCGCCGAGCGCCGCCCGGTCGGTCGAGTGGGCGCGCAGCGCCGTATCGAGACCACGCGGCGGCCGGCCCCGGTGCGGGGCCGACCGCCGAGGGGTCAGTCCCAGAACTCCGCGATGCGCGCGGCGACCGCGCCGCCCCGCTCGAATCCGGCCCGCGCGGCGGCCGGCCGCAGGGCGACGTTCATCGCGTTGTCGAACAGGTGCGCATCCTCGCTCGTCGGGAAGATCGTCTCGACGTGGCTGCCGCCGGCGCGGAGCGCATCGACCTGGTCGGCGAGCTGGAGCCGCCACTCGAGCGGCAGCCTGGTCCTGCCGCCGAACGGCGACAGCACGAGCACCCGCTCGTACCCGGTCGCGAGGTCGGCGTTCTCGGCGTTCGTGCGGTAGCCGCCGTCGATGTACGGGTGACCGTCGATCCGGTAGGCGAACCCGCCCGCGCAGCTCGCGGCGACGGCGTCGACCAGGTCGACCCCGCTGTCGCGATCGAAGACGACCGGTTCGCCGGTCTCGGCGTCGACCGCGGTGAGGAGCACCGTTCGCAGCGGCCAGTCCGAGCTCGGGAAGCGCGAGGCGACGGTGGCCCGCCAGCGCGCCTGCTGGGCGTCGTCCGACGAGGCGTCCAGTTCGAGGGCGGAGACGCCCATCTTCCGGCGCATGTCGTCGGCGTCGGTGGCGGCGGCGATGATCGCGCCGGTCCGTGCGAGGTGGTCGACCGGCCGGCCGGCCGGCCGGAGCCCGGGACCGGATCCGTGCGTCGTACCCGCCCAAGCCTGGCCTGCGATCGGGGCGGGCTGCGGCGGTGCCGCCTCGACGATCGCGGCGTACAGGTCGGCCGGGCTCGCGCCGGCCAGCTGGGCCGCCGCGGTGGATCCGGCGGACGTGCCGATGGTCACGTCGGGTGCGGTCACGTCGACGCCGGCGTCGGCGAGGCCCGCGACGACGCCGACGAGCCAGGCGTTGCCGGTCGAACCGCCGCCGCCGAGGACGAGGGCTCGGGCGCCCGAGGCGGGCACGCGCGCGGTGGCGTCGACGAGCTGTCGGGAGAGAGAAGAAGGTGTGGTGTGCATGGGAGTCGCCTTTCGCGAATTGCCTGTTCGGCGCTCCCGGCGGCGACTACCTCAGTCGCGGATCGTGGACTGCAGGGGAGCGCCCACTGATACTGCGTTCATGGGTCTCACCTCCTGTCTCGATCACGATCACCGGGGACGGTATCACGATGGGGATGCCGCGGCAATCGTCGTAGGCTCGCGAGCATGACTGAAGCCGAAGCCGGCATCGCGCCGACGGGCACGCGCGACGTGCCCGTCGCGCTGCACGTGCCCCGCCCCGACCGCCCCGCCCGCATCGCCGTGCAGGTGAAGCCGCAGCACGCGAGCTACGCCGAGCTCCGGGCCGCGGTCGTGGCCGCCGAGGAGGCCGGTGCCGACGTCGTGCTCGGGTGGGACCACTTCTTCCCGCTCAGCGGCGACCCCGACGGCGCGCACCTCGAGGCGTGGTCGCTGCTCGCGGCCTTCGCCGAGGTGACCGAGCGCGTCGAACTCGGCGTGCTCGTCTCGTCCACCGGCTACCGAAACCCGCAGCTGCTCGCCGACATGGCCCGTACGGTCGATCACATCAGCGCACGCGACGGCGGTCCGGGTCGGGTCGTCCTCGGCATCGGAGCGGGCTGGTTCGAGCGCGACTACGAGGAGTACGGGTACGAGTTCGGCACCGCGCCCGATCGGCTGCGCAGGCTGCGGGCCGACCTGCCGCTCATCCGCGAGCGGTGGTCGAAGCTCAACCCGCCGCCCACTCGAGCGATCCCCGTGCTCATCGGCGGCGGGGGCGAGCAGGTCACGCTGCGCATCGTCGCGGAGCACGCCGACGTCTGGCACGGATTCGGCGACGCCGAGACGATCGCGCACAAGCACGCGGTGCTCGACGACTGGTGCGGCCGGATCGGCCGTGACCCGGCCGACATCGAGCGCAGCGCCGGCGTCTCGCCGAAGCCCGGTCGCTACGCCGAGGACCTCGACGACTACGCCGGCCATGCCGAGGCGCTCCACGTGGTCGGAACGCGACTCTTCACGGTCGGCCTCGAAGCCGAGACCGGTTGGGATCTCGGGCCCATCCGCGAGCTCGTCGCGTGGCGCGACGAGGTGAACGCGCGCACCGTCGGCGCAGCCGGTTGAAGGACGACCGCGGGCCTCAGCCGTCGTGCACGGTCAGGCGCACCTCGATCACATCGCCCTCGCCGATCTGCTCGGCCTCGAGCACCGCGCGCCTCAGCGGCAGGGCGTACGTGTCGCCCGAGGGGAAGATCGACGTGCTCCACGTCGTGCCGCCGACCGTCGCCGTCACGCGAGCGGAGTTGAACCCCCGAGGCATCCGCGGCCGGTCGGAGATGTCGGAGCTCGGCTCGGGCGGAACGTCGACGAAGAACCAGTTGCGACGCGACGCCCACTCGTAGATCTCGGCGGTGAAGGCGACGCGCATTCCGGTCGCGGGGCGAGGGTCGCGCATGCGGTCATCGTACGGCGACCGGCCGACACCATGGGCTCGGCCCGTCGGCGCGAAGCCCTGCGCCGGCCGGGACGAAGTCCGATTCCCGCCGCCGGATCGAGCACCGCAGACCTCGAACGGCGTGAGGATGGAGACATGACCCGACGCCACGCCACGCTGACGACGGCGCTCGGCGAGCTGCTCGTCGTCGCCGACGGCGACGCGCTCGCGGGCATCTACTTCCCGGGGCACTGGCATCCGCCGACCGCGGGCACGATCGGCGTCGAGGTGTCCACGCGCGACGACGCGCTCATCGCACGGCTCGGCGTCGAGCTCGACGAGTACCTCACCGGCGCCCGCACCGAGTTCGACCTGCCGACGGCGCCCGAGGGCGACGAGTTCCAGCACGCCGTCTGGGGCATGCTCCGCGGCATCCCGCTCGGCACGACGGTGACCTACGGCGAGCTCGCCGAGCGCCTCGGCGATCGCAACCTCGCCCGGCGGGTCGGGGGTGCCGTCGGGCGCAATCCGCTCAGCATCATCGTGCCGTGCCACCGGGTGGTCGGCGCCGACGGATCGCTCACGGGCTACGCCGGCGGCCTCGAGCGCAAGAGGTTCCTGCTCGAGCTCGAGGGCGCGCCCGTCGTCGCGCAGGCGCGCCTCTTCTGAGCTGAGCGCGGGAGCGGACGACCGCCGACGGGTGTCGGTGGATGCAGGCGACCCGGCGCCCCGGCGACCCGCTGACTCGGCACTCCGACATCCATCCGGCTTTTTCTGTTGCGGAATGCAACGCACGAGCGTAGCGTTGCATATGACAACAGAAGGAGCCGGGCATGGTGAAGCGCACACCCCGCGACGAGCACGCCGCAGCGATCCTGCGCGAGCTCATCGTCATCACCCGGCGCGGCGTCGCCGACGCCCGCACCGCGCAGTTCAGCCTGAGCATGACCGACCAGTCGATCCTCGGCTACATCGTCGACCACCCCCAGTGCCGCTCGACCGACATCGCCGAGGCGTTCCGCCTCAACCGCTCGACCGTGTCGCGCCAGCTCGCGGGCCTCACCCGCCTCGGCGTCGTGCGCGAGATCGCGGATGCCTCGGGCCGAGGCCGCCCGCTCGAACTCACCGACGCCGGCTGGTCCGCGTACCGCGAGGCGATCGCGCTCCTGCAGGGTGTCGTCGACCGTCACCTCGGTGACTGGAACGACGCCGAGGTCGCCCGCTTCGCGACCGACCTCACGCGGTTCAACGACGCCGCGACCGACGGCGACCGGCCGAGGCATCCCCGAGACGAACGCGCCGGCTGAGGCGCGCGAGGCCCCACGAGGGCACGACAGGAAGAAGGAATCATCATGACCGCAGTGCAGCACGTGACCGTGCTCGGAACCGGAGTGCTCGGCTCGCAGATCGCGTACCAGACCGCGTACAGCGGCCTCGAGGTCGTCGCCTACGACCTCGACGACGCCGCGCTCGCCGCGGCGAAGCAGCGCTTCGAGAAGCTCGCCGCGACGTACGTCGAGGAGGGCGTCGACGGTGCCGCCGACGGGAGGGCGCAGGCCGCGCTCTCTCGCATCACCCTCTCGGCCGACCTCGGCGAGGCGGTCGCGAACGCCGACCTCGTCATCGAGGCCGTGCCCGAGAGCATCGACATCAAGCGCTCGACCTACGAGAAGCTCGCCGCCGTCGCCCCCGAGCGCACGATCTTCGCGACGAACTCGTCGACGCTGCTGCCGAGCGCCATCGCCGACGCGACCGGCCGCCCCGACCGGTTCCTCGCGCTGCACTTCGCGAACCGCATCTGGGCGCACAACACCGCCGAGATCATGGGAACCCCGGCGACCGACCCCGCCGTGTACCGCACGGTCGTCGAGTTCGCCGAGGCCATCGGCATGGTGCCGATCGAGATCAAGAAGGAGCAGCCGGGCTACGTGCTCAACTCGCTGCTCGTGCCGTTCCTCTCGGCGGCCGGCCAGCTGCTCGTCGACGGCGTCGCCGAGCCCGAGGCGATCGACGCGACCTGGCGCATCGGCACCGGCGCACCGATGGGTCCGTTCCAGATCTACGACATCGTCGGGCTCACGACGGCCTACAACATCTCGATGATGGGCGGGCCGAAGCAGCAGGAGTTCGCCGCGCTCATCAAGGAGCGCTACATCGACCAGGGCAAGCTCGGCGTCGCCACCGGCGAGGGCTTCTACCGCTACGGCGCCTGAGCCGGGTCACGGCGGGGTCGGGTCGGAGCGCAGCGACGTATCGAGGCCTCTCGCGCGAGGTCTCGGTACGCTCCGCTGTTCGGCCACCTGTGGTCGCGAGGTCTCGATACCGGTCGCCCATCGACCACCGGGCGGCGTCAGTCGAGCAGGTGCTCCAGCGCCCGGCCCATCCACTCGGCCCGGATGCCGGCATCGTCGATGCCCTCGAACCCGAACCCGGTCATGAGCGACCCCGGCGTCGCCACCACCGCGGCCTCGGGGAACCCGGCCGCCGTCGTGACGATGAAGTCGTTCGGGTTCGGTGCGCTCCCCTCGGGCGGCCCGGTGACCTCCCAGCCACCGGTGTCGCCGCCCTCGAACGACGTCGTGCCCTCACCGGTCGACACCTCGATGTCGTCGACGAAGACGCCCAGCCCCTGCGTCGACCAGTCGCTGATGTACGCGATCGACACCTCGACCTGACCGCCCGCGAAGGCATCCAGGTCGACCGACCACTGCTGCCAGCCGCCGGAGTTGCCGGAAGCGGCCTGCCAGACGCCCGACGTGCCGGTCGGTTCGCAGGTGCTCGCCGCCTCGTCGTACGTCTGGTAGTGGTCGAGGTGCGGGTGCAGCTCGCGCCATCCGGCCGGGCAGCTCTCACCGACGCTGTCCGACGTGCTTCCGCCCAGCTCGGGCAGCGTCGTCCAGTCGTCCTCGCCGGGAGTGTGCGCCTCGACGGCGACGTGGTCCCAGTCGGCCTCGGTGTCGTACGACGTCCAGAACGAGAGGTCGGCGCCGTCGGCGGGCACGTCGATCGTGCGCGTCAGCCGCTTGTACGACACGTCGGCGATCTGCGAGTACGCGTAGGCGTCACCGGTGTGCGGCTCGAACGGCCCGCCCGTGCGGTCCCAGCGGCCTGCGACCCAGCTCTCGAACTGCGGGTACTGCTGCGGGTCGAGGATGCCGCTCGTCGTGATGAACGAGTTGCTGTGATCCTGGTTCGGCGCGCTGTCGGTGCCGCTGAAGCCCCAGTCGAGGCCGGTGAACGGCGTGTCCACGCCGAGCACGTCGAGGAGTTCGCCCTCCTCCGTCGTGCCGGCGTCGTCGACCACGAGGTAGGCGCCGAGCCAGTACTGCAGCGTGTCGTTCGTGGCGTCGCCCGACCCGCCGAGCGGCCGGCACCGGGGAAGGATGCCGCCGGCGGTCCGGCACTGCGCGTTCGCCGCGGTCGGGTCGTACAGCTGATCGGTGCCCGCGTACTGCGTGCCGGCGTACTTGCCGGTGTAGAGCACCTGACCGCCCTCGTTGAGGAAGTCGCGCACTTCGAGCGTGTTGTCGAGCGCCAGCCGCGAGGCGGTGCCGCCGGGCCACCCCGGTTCTCGGGTGATGATGTCGTCGCCCGTGTACCAGATGACGGCGTCGTAGTGCGAGAGCACTCCGAGGGCATCGGGCGCCGTGCGGCCGCGCGCATCGACGTCGTAGACGTCGTACCCCGTGCCGTTGGCCGCGAGCGCCTCCTCGTAGAAGTCGAGGTAGTTCGGTCCGCCCGCCTGCACGGGCGAGGCGCCCGTGTAGTCCTCGGCCGCGAGGACCAGCACGTCGTCGGTCGATTCCTCGACCGCCCGGTAGGTGAACGAGTCGCTCGTCTCGCCGCCGCCCTCGAACCAGACGTCGACCTCGTCGCCCGGCTCGGTGCCGGTGACGAAGCCGCTCATGATGCGGTAGTGCACGGCCGTCTTGCCGCCGTAGCGATCACCGCCGGTCCACTCCTCGGTCGTCGCGCTCACCGGATCGCCGCCGTTGATCGAGTACTTGAGCGTGATGTCGCCCAGGTCCCGCTTGGCGATGACGCGAACCTCCTGCGGGTCGCCGTACGAGTACTCGAAGGTGAAGTCCGCAAGCGGCAGGCCCGCCTTGTAGGTGTCGTCGCTCTCCAGGTAGAAGGGCTTCGTCTCGATGCCCAGGTGCGACACCGGGTCGTCGGGGTCGGCCGCGGACTTCGCGACATCGAGCGCGAACGGCAGCGCGCGCTCGAACTCGGCCTGGACCTGCGCCTCGTCGTCGGGGAACACGAACCCGCCACCGGTCGGGAGGCCCTCGCCGAGTTCGGGCGTCCATGCGAGGGTGCCCCGCTGGGCGTGCGCGAAGTCGGTCGTCTCGCCGTTGGTCACGTAGAGCACGTCCGACGACAGTCCCGGCTCGAAGTCGGGGATCGCCGGGTCGTCGAGGTTGCCCGAGAGCGCGTAGTAGATCGGGTCGTCGGCGGTCGGGGTGCCGGTCTGCCAGCCCTCCGCGTACAGCAGCCACTGCCCGTAGGAGTGGTAGTTGACCTGGAACGAGAAGTCGGCGCGATCGAGCAGGGCCATCATCGCCTGCGTCTCGGGCTCGGACCCCGCCGACGGGCCGCGGTACGTGTCGCTCGAGATCTGCGACGACGACCCCTCCTCGTCGTACCCGAAGTGCTCGGGGTAGTTGCGGTTGGGGTCGACGCCGTCGGCGCGCGTGATCCGGCCGTCGCCGTCGTTGTCGCGCAGGTTCTTGCGCCACAGCCGCTCGTGGTCGAACGTGTACTGGTAGCCGTCGGGGTTGGCCACGACGAGGAACCAGAACTCGTTCTGCCTGAGCAGGTTCTTGATCTCCTGGTCGCCGCTCCTCCACCCGTCGACGAAGTGGTGCAGCAGGCGGCGGTTGACCTCGGTCGAGATCCACTCGCGGGCGTGCTGGGTCGAGCTGTAGAGCACCGCCGGCCGCGCGCCGTCGGGCGTCGCCTTCGCCGCCTGGGTGACCTTCATGGCGATGAGCTCGCGACCCTCGTAGGTGTGCCCGAGCACCTCGAGCTTCACCACGTTCGGGTTCTTCTTCGCGAGTGAGTACAGCTCGTCGCGGATGCCTCCCGGTTCGTCCCACGACCGGAACACGTCGTAGCCCGCGGCGGCCTGCTCTTCGGCGAGCTGACGGGCCGACTTGCCGTCCTTGTTCTTCTTGACGGCGACGTCGAGGCCGCGGGCCTTGAGGGCCTTCGCCTCGCCGGGCGTGAGCACCAGGTCGATGGTGACCCCCGACTCGGTCACCGTGCTGTTGGCGACGTCGAAGCCGGCCGCGGCGATGTCGGCGGCTTGATCGCCGGTGACCTCCGCCGTGTACATGTCGAGGGCGCTGTCGTTCTCGGCGGCGCCCGCGCCGACGGGACTCAGCATCGTGAACGTCAGCGCGAGTGCGGCGGCGATGAAGACGGCGCGATTGCGTATGGAGCGATTTCCAGCCATGAGCGGACTCCTTCGGCCCGTCTCCGGCCCAGGGCGGATGGTGACGACATCGTCGTGCGACCCCATGTACGTCACGCCTCTGGCGCTCGCTGCGGACCCTACGGGATAGCCTCCCGTGACCACGGGCGCGTGTCAACCCGGTTCTGAGGATTGCTCGCGATGAGTCGAGCGGATGTCGCGAGCTCGGCCGCGAGCGCGAAGCTCAGCCGCGATCGCGATCGCGCCGCCGTGGTCGCGGCTCGTCGAGCCCCATCCGCACGCGGGTGCGCCGGCGCTCGACGATGATGAACACCGAGCCGAGGATCCAGAGCGGCATCTGCGTGAGGAACGCGATGCGGAACGCCTCGAGCGTGTACGTCTCGGGCGTTCCGGCGCCCTGCAGGTCCATCGCGAGGCCGATCAGGAAGATCGCGATGAGGCCCGCGATGAACCCGCCGCCGTTGACGATGCCCGTCGCCGTGCTGAGCCGGTGGCTCGGATTGTGCGTGCGAGCGTGGTCGAACGCGATCATCGATGCCGGGCCGCCGGTCGCGAGCGCGAGCGCGAGCAGGAACAGCAGCCAGACCGGCGCCGGTCCGGGCCACACGATCACGATGAGCCACGCCACCGCCTGGATCGCGATCGTCGGCAGCACGAGCATGCGCGAGCGGCGCAGCGGGTGCCGGCTCGAGAGCGCCCCCATGACGGGCCCGACGAGCATGCCGAACACGACGAACGCGCTCACGACCAGCGAGGCCATCGCGGGCGTGAGCCCTTCGCCCGCCGTCAGGAACGGGAAGCCCCACAGCATCACGAACGCGGTGCCCGCGAACGGCGTCGTGAAGTGCGACCAGAATGCGAGCCTGGTGCCGGGGTGTCCCCACGACTCGCGGAAGCCCTGCCGGAGGTCGGCCGACGAGCGCACGACGGCGATCGCCCCGGTCTCGGTGTTGACCGAGACATCCGCGTCGCTCGTCGGCGGGTGGTTGCGGATGATCGCGAACGTCAGCACCGCGAACAGGGCCCCGAGGCCGGCGAGGCTGCCGAATGCGACCGTCCAGCTCGTGGCGTGCAGCAGCGCCGCCATCGGCAGCAGGGCGAGCAGCTGGCCGGTCTGGCCGACGATGCCGGTCATCTGCACGACGAGCGGCGCGCGCTGCTGCGGGAACCAGGTCGCCACGACGCGCAGCACGCTCGGGAAGACGGCCGCATCGCCCGCGCCGAGCAGCACGCGGGCGAGGATCGCCGTGCCGACGTCGGTCGAGACCGCCATGACGAGCTGGCCGACCGCCATGAGCACCATGCCGGCGGTGACGATCGGACGGGCGCCGAACCGGTCGAGCAGCAGCCCGACGGGAATCTGCATGCCGCCGTAGACGAAGAGCTGGATGACCGCGAACATCGACAGCGTCGAGGCATCCGCGTCGAACCTCAGGGCCGCATCGGAGCCGACGGCGCCGAGCGAGGTGCGGTTCGTCACCGAGACGACGTAGGCGGCGACGCCGACCCCTCAGACCAGCCAGAGCCGCCACGGGCGCACGGGCTGGGGGAGGATCGTCACCGATCCATTCTCTCCCCCCCCCCCCCCGGCGGCTCCGGGGCCGAAAACGCGATGAGCGGATGCCCCGAAGGGCACCCGCTCACGCGTCACGAACCGTGCGACTACTCGCTCGCCTCGACGATCTCCTCCTCCATGCCCTTCAGCAGGCGGGACTCGGGTTCGGCGTCGGCCGAGGTCACGACCGTGCCGTCACCGAGCGCCTCTTCGGCGTCGATGTCGGATGCGGCCTGCTCGAACTGCGAGTTGTAGAGGCGGTAGTACGCGCCCTTCGCGGCGATGAGCTGCTCGTGGTCGCCCTGCTCGACGATGTCGCCGTGCTCCATCACGAGGATGAGGTCGGCGTCGCGGATCGTCGAGAGACGGTGCGCGATCACGAACGAGGTACGACCCTCGCGGAGCGCCGCCATCGCATGCTGCAGCAGCAGCTCGGTGCGGGTGTCGACCGAGCTCGTCGCCTCGTCGAGGATGAGCACGCTCGGCTGCGCCACGAACGCGCGCGCGATCGTGATGAGCTGCTTCTCACCCGCCGACACGTTCGAGGCGTCCTCGTCGAGCACGGTGTCGTACCCGTCGGGCAGCGAGTGCACGAACCGGTCGACGTACGTCGCCCGCGCGGCGGCGATGATCTCGTCGTCGGTGGCGTCGGCGCGGCCGTAGCGGATGTTCTCGCGGATCGATCCGGCGAACAGCCACGGGTCCTGCAGCACCATGCCGGTCTTCGCCCGGACGTCGTGCCGGGTGAGTTCGGCGATGTCCTGCCCGTTGAGCAGGATGCGCCCAGAGTTCAGCTCGTAGAACCGCATGATGAGGTTCACGAGCGTCGTCTTGCCGGCGCCCGTCGGGCCGACGATCGCGACCGTCTGCCCGGGCTCGACCCGGAACGACAGGTCCTTGATGAGCGGGCGGTCGGGGTGGTACGAGAACGCGACGTGGTCGAACACGATCGTGCCGTCACCGTCCACCGGAGCCGGGGCGTTCGCCGCGTCGGCCTCCTGCTCGTCGGCGTCGAGCAGCTCGAAGACGCGCTCGGCCGAGGCCGTGCCCGACTGCACCACCGCGGCCATGCCGCCGAGCTGCGACAGGGGCTGCGAGAACTGCTGCGAGTACTGGATGAACGCCTGCACGTCGCCGAGTCGCAGCGAGCCGCTCGCGACCATGATGCCGCCGAGCACGGCGATGCCGACGTACTGCAGGTTTCCGATGAAGGTCATCGCGGGCATCATGATGTTCGACAGGAACTGCGCCTTGAACGAGGCCTCGTACAGCTCCTGGTTCTCGGCCTTGAACGCCTCGCGGCTCGCCGCCTCGCGACCGTAGACCTTGACGAGCGCGTGGCCGGAGAACGACTCCTCGACCCGGGCGTTGAGCCGGCCGACCTTGCGCCACTGGGTGCCGAAGGCCTTCTGCGACTTCGGGCCGATGACGCCGAAGATCACGCCCATGAGGGGCAGCGAGACGAGCGCCACGAGCGAGAGCTGCCACGAGATCGAGAACATCATGACGAGCACGCCGATAACGGTGAGCACGTTGGTGAGCGCGCTCGACAGCGACTGCTGCATCGTCTGCGTGATGTTGTCGATGTCGTTCGTGACTCGCGAGATCAGCTCGCCGCGCTGCACCTTGTCGAAGTAGCTGAGCGGCAGCCGGTTGACCTTCGCCTCGACGTCTTCGCGCAGCTTCCACATCGCGCGCACCATGATCACGTTCACGACGTAGCCCTGGATCCACATGAGGATCGACGACGCGATGTAGAGGAACAGCACGAGGATGACGACCTGGCTGAGCGCGACGAAGTCGATTCCCTCGCCGGGAACGAGGTTCATCGCCTGCACCATGTTCGCCTGGTCGGTCTGGCCGGCGGCCTCGAGCTGGTCGACGACCTGCTCCTTCGTGACGCCGGGCGGCATCTGCGCCGAGATGAAGCCCTCGAAGATGAGGTTCGTCGCCTCGGCGAGCACCTTCGGCGCCCAGACCGTCATCACGACGCCGATGGCGCCGAGCACCGAGGCGACCGTGAACCCGAAGGCGTGCGGCTTCAGCAGGCCGAGCAGTCGGCCGAACGACTGGCGGAAGTTCGCGGCCTTGCCGGGCGCGACACCGCCGCTCCAGTCGTCGGCGCTGATGCGGGCCTGTTCGGCCATCTCGAGTTCGAGCTGGTCTTCTTCTGACAGCGGGGTCGGGCTGGTCATCGTGCGGCCTCCACTCCGAGCTGGGATTCGACGATCTCGCGGTACGTCTGGCACGTCTCGAGCAGCTGCTCGTGGGTGCCGACGCCCACGGCGACGCCGTCGTCGAGCACGACGATGCGGTCGGCGTCGGTGATCGTCGAGACGCGCTGCGCCACGACGACCTTGGTCACGCCGGGCAGTTCGCGCCAGAGCGCCTGCCTGAGTCTCGCGTCGGTCGTCAGGTCGAGCGCCGAGAACGAGTCGTCGAAGACGAGGATGTCGGGCTGGTGCACGATCGCCCGCGCGATCGCGAGCCGCTGGCGCTGGCCGCCCGAGACGTTGGTGCCGCCCTGCGCGATCTTCGCGTCGAGCTGGCCCTCCATCTCCTCGACGAAGTCGCGGCCCTGCGCGATCTCGAGCGCGTGCCACAGTTCTTCGTCGGTGGCGTCTTCGCGGCCGAACCGCAGGTTCGATGCGACCGTGCCGGTGAAGAGGAACGGCCGCTGCGGCACGAGGCCGATGCTCTTCCACACGAGGTCGAGGTCGGCGTCGCGCACGTCGACGCCGTTCACGAGCACGCTGCCCTCGGTCGTGTCGAACAGGCGCGGCAGCAACGACACGAGCGTCGTCTTGCCCGCACCCGTCGAGCCGACGATCGCGAGCGTCTCGCCGGGCTCGGCCTTCACGGTGATGCCGCTGAGCACGGGGTGCTCGGCGCCCGGGTACGTGAAGCCCGTGCCGCGGAACTCGACGGTGCCAGGCGTCGGGAACACGGTCACCGGGTTCGCGGGCCGTGCGAGCGTCGACTTGACGTCGAGCACGGCGCCGATCCGCTCGGCCGACACCGCGGCGCGCGGGATCATGATCGTGATGAAGCTCGCCATCATGACGCCCATCAGGATGAGCATGACGTACTGCATGAAGGCGAACAGGACGCCGATCTCGGTGTTGCCCTCGTCGACCTCGATCGCGCCGAACCAGATCACGCCGACGAGCGTGACGTTGAGCACGAGCATGACGAGCGGGAACATCAGCACGAAGAGCGAGCCGACCTTGCGGCCGACGACCATGATGTCGGTGTTCGCCTCGCGGAAGCGCGCCTCCTCGATGTCTTCGCGCACGAAGGCGCGCACGACGCGGATGCCCGTGAGCTGCTCGCGCATGATGCGGTTCACGCCGTCGAGCTTCACCTGGTACGAACGGAACAGCGGCACCATGCGCCAGATGATGAGGCCCGCGACGATGAGGAGCGTGGGCACCGCGACCGCGATGATCCAGCTCAGCCCGATGTCGACCGACAGCGCCTTGTAGATGCCGTAGAACGCCATGATCGGGGCGGCGACGAGGAACGTCGCGCCCATCATGGCGAGCATCTGCACCTGCTGCACGTCGTTCGTGTTGCGGGTGATGAGCGAGCCGGGGCCGAAGGTCGACACCTCGCGCTCGGAGAAGCCCGACACGCGCTCGAAGACGTCGTCGCGGATGTCGCGGCCGAGCTTCATCGCGGCCATCGCGGCGAACCACGTCGCGACGAGCTGGGTGACGATCTGCAGGAGCGACATGCCGAGCATGACGGCGCCCGACTGCCAGATCACGTCGGTGTCGCCCTTGGCGACGCCGTCGTCGATGATCTGCGCGTTGAGCGTCGGAAGTTGGAAGTTGGCGTAGGCGGCGACGATCTGGAAGGCCAGCACGCCGAGTAGGAGAGGCCAGTACGGCCTCAGGTATCTGAACAGGAGTCTTCCGAGCATGTGATCTCCAGGAATCGCGAACGGCGTTGGCCTCGGTCACGGCGGGTTCGTGCGCGCACGACCGCGGGCAGGGCTGATGACCCGTGTGCCCGGCTGCATCGTCGCACCCCCGTCCGACATTGCAGCGTTACAGCAAAACACGCGCTCACCCGGGACGCAAGCGGACCGGGGCATCCGACCCACTCCGTTCACCGAGGGCGAAATCCGACGCGACCAGCGGGTTGAGCAGGAGCGAAGCGACGTCTCGAAACCGCGCCCGAGCGACCAGAATGACGGTGGAGGTCGACGATGACACGGACGCACGAGGTGCAGAACCAGGTTCCGCCGCGCGAGGCGGTCGACGAGTACGCGACGAACCTCGCGCTCGTCGAGGCGGTCGCGAGATGGGGGCGGGATGCCTCCGCGGGAGCCGCGGGCGGGTCGATGCGCGAGCGCGGTGGCGGCACCGACCTCTCCGAGATCGGCCGGCGCGTCGGCTCCGCCGCCTTCCAGCGCGACGCCGAGCGCGCGAACACGCACCCGCCCGTGGTGCACACCCACGACCGGTGGGGCCGCCGCATCGACGAGGTCGAGTACGACGACGCGTACCACCGGGTGATCGCGGCGGCCGTCGGCGCGGGCGCGCACACCGGGGCGGTCGCCGAGCCCGGCCCCGGCGCGAACGTCGATCGGGCCGCGGCCTTCCTCCTCTTCGCGCAGGTCGAGCCCGGCCACGCCTGCCCCGTGTCGATGACGCATGCCGCGGTGCCGACGCTCCGGCTCGCGGCATCCGGTCTCTCAGGTCACTGGATGCCTCGCCTGCTGAGCCGCGCGTACGACCCGGCCCTCGGCGGCACGTCGAAGGCGTCGGCGCTCATGGGCATGGCGATGACCGAGAAGCAGGGCGGCTCGGACGTGCGCGCCAACACGACCCGGGCCGAGCGGCGCACGGGCGCGGGGCTCGCACCCGAGTGGGGCGCCGAGTACTCGCTGACCGGCCACAAGTGGTTCTGCAGCGCACCGATGAGCGACGCGTTCTTCGTGCTCGCGCAGGCGCCGCACGGACTGAGCTGCTTCTTCGTGCCGCGCGTGCTGCCCGACGGATCGCGCAACGTGTTCCGCATCCAGCGGCTGAAGGACAAGCTCGGCAACCGCTCGAACGCGTCGAGCGAGATCGAGCTCGACGGCACGACCGCGTGGCTCGTCGGCGACGAGGGTCGCGGCGTCGCGACGATCGTGCAGATGGTGACGCGCACGCGGCTCGACTGCGTCATCGGCACGGCGGCGGGCATGCGGCAGGCGGTCGTCGAGGCGGCGTGGCACGTGAGGCACCGCGCGGCGTTCGGGGCGCGGCTCGTCGACCAGCCGGCGATGACGGCGGTGATCGCCGACCTCGCCCTCGAGTCGGAGGCGGCGACGTGGACGGCGATGCGGTTGGCACGCGCCTACGACGACAGCGAGCCGACGGCGCCCACCGGGGCGAGCGGCTCGGAGCCGGCGTTCCGGCGCCTGGCGACGGCCGTGGCGAAGTACTGGGTGTGCAAGCGCGGGGCCGGCCACTCGGCAGAGGCCCTCGAGTGCCTCGGCGGCAACGGGTACACCGAGGCGTTCCCCCTCGCGCGTCGCTATCGCGAGCAGCCGCTGCTCGCGATCTGGGAGGGGTCGGGCAACGTCATCGCGCTCGACGTGCTGCGCGTGCTCGCGCGCGAGCCCGAGGCGTTCGAGGCGTTCTTCGCCGAGGTCGGGCTGGCGGCCGGCTCGTCGGGGACGTTCGACGTCGCGCTCGCCGAGGCGCAGGCGCTCGTGCACTCGCTCGGCGCGGCGCTCGCGAGCGATGCCGCCGGTGCGGGCTCGGCGGCGCTGCGCGCCCGGGAGCTGACCGAGCGGCTCGCGCTCGTGCTGCAGGCCTCGCTGCTCGTGCGCTTCGCGCCCGAGCCAGTCGCCGACGCGTTCGTGCGCACGCGGCTCGGCGGCGAGGGCGGGTGGCAGTACGGCGTGCTGCCCGCCGGTGTCGACCTCGCGGCGCTCGTCGCCCGCGCGTGATCCCTTCGGTCGAGTGGCGCCGGCGCGGAGCGACGACGCGCGCCGAAACCTTGCCGCGACCGCCTCGAAACCCGAGGCATCCCCCTCACACCGGGCGGTAGTACGCGACGATGACCCCCTTCGGCGTGGTGACGCTCCGGGTGAGCTCGAGTCGTTGGTGCGTGTCGCCGAACATGCGCTCGCCGGTGCCGAGCACGAGCGGATGGATGATCAGCACGTACTCGTCGATGAGCCCCGCCGCTGCGAGCGAGCGCACCAGTTCACCGCTGCCGAGGATGCCGAGGTCGTCGCCGTCGGTCTGCTTGAGTTCGGCGACGGTGTCGGCGGCGTTGCCGACGAGCAGCCGGGAGTTCTGCCACGAGAGCCGCGTGTGCGGGTCGCGCGAGACGACGTACTTGTCGGCGGCGTTGAGGAACGTCGTGAACGGGTTGCCGTCGGTCTGGTACGGCCAGAACGCGGCCATGTTGTCGTACGTGCGGTGGCCGAAGAGCATCGCGCCGCCTTCGCCCATCCCGGCCGACATCTCGGAGGCGAGCATGTCGTCGCTGTCGGGCACGGCCCATCCGCCGTAGGGGAAGTGACCGCGCCGGTCTTCGTCGGGGCTCGCCGGTGCCTGCATCACGCCGTCGAGTGAGACGTGGTTCGTGACGGTGATCCTGCGCATGCGCTCATCTTGCGCCCGCCGGAAGGCGGCCGCCACCGGTTGATTCGCGCTCATCGGTCGAGTAGCGGCGGAAGCCGGTGGGTCGAGGAGCGCCGAAAGTCGGTCGGTCGAGCACCGTGCCGCCTGTGGATAACCGGCTCACCTCCGAAGCTCCTCGCCTATGGTGGTCGCCATGTCGATCTCACGCCCGATTGCCACCGCGCTCGCCGCGGCCGGGCTTGCGGGCGTGCTGGTCTTCGGGCTGAGCGCGTGCTCGCCCGGGCCCGGTCCGAAGCCGTCGCCCACGCCGAGCGCGAGCGCCGAGCCGATCTTCGAGTCGGACGAGGAGGCGCTCGCCGCCGCGGTGAAGGCGTATGAGGCGTTTCTCGAGGTGTCTGCCCATGCGACGAGCGAGAGTGGGGCGAACGACGAAGAGCTTGCAGCTGTCGCGAGCGGTCAAGCTTTGGACGCGCAACTCGAAACCGTCAATGACTTTGCAGCAAAAGGGCTGCACTCAACTGGCACTCGCATGTTTAGTGTGCACGAGCTTCAGAAGCACGACGAAGGTCACGACGGCGCAAGCGTGACGGTGTACATCTGCGACGATCTACGTCCTTTCGACATTCTCGACTCGTCCGGAAAGTCTGCCGTCGCGCCCGATCGAGTGAACGACGTTCCGTACTTGGTGGTTTTCGAGGGCTCCTCGTCAGACCACCTGCTGGTGACAGAGCGAACGCTCTGGGACGGCAGCAACTTTTGTCTCTGAATCGAACTGTCAGCGTGATCGTGATCGTGATCGTGTTCGCGATCGCTACGGCGCCCCTTTCGGCGCCAAGTATTGCGTTTGCCGATGGCCCTGGTACCTGTTCTGAGACCGAGATCGGACTTGGTCTGTGCGAACCGTTGGTGACGACACCCGAATCCGGTCGTGTCGATCTCGGCGTTGGAATCAGTTCGGGTACTCCAGGTGATGGACTCAACGGAGCGGGAGATCGAAATGGCAGCGATGCGGGTGGTTATGCCGAAGACGACCCAGGCCCGCGCGGCTCGATCGACGTGTGGTCGGGCGACAACTGGCAACAGCTGTGCGGAGCGAACTTCGAAGGCGACTGCTCGCGCCTGAACGAGCCCGCACCGCCGCCGACTCCGCCAAGGCCCGGCGGCCCGGTGGTGGTGACGCTGCGAGACATCGCGTCGTTCCGTCCGACTCCGCCGGTGAGCGTGATGGAGCCGAACGGCTGGGCGGTCGTCGGCGTCCCGGCGAACTTCGTCGCTGAGGCCTCGTCCGAGGTCGTCTCGGGCATCCTGCTCGGGCGCACGGCCGAGGTGCGTTTCACGCCGGTCGGATACCGCTGGTCGCACCGCGACGGTGCCGTGGTCGAGAGCGCCTCTCCCGGAGCGAGCTGGACCGACCTCGGCGTCGCCGAGTTCACCCCGACCGGCACGAGCCACGTCTACGCCGAGCGCGGCGAGTACACCGTGACGCTCGAAGTGGTGCTGTCGGCCGAGTACCGGTTCGGCGGGTCGGGTTGGCAGTCGATCGCGGGAGTGCTCGCGGTCGCCGGAGATCCCGTACCGGTGCTCGTCGGCGAGGTCGACACGGTGCTCACCAACGGGGACTGCCGGGCCAACCCGTCGGGCCCCGGCTGCTGACCCCATAACCGCGCGTCGCGGTCACCGCGGTCACCGCGGGCCCGCCGCCCGGAGGGAGGGGCACCGCTCGGCAGGAACCTTCGACAGCGAAGGCCGTATCCGCGGGAGAACGTCCGATTCTCCTGTGCTCCGGGCGCATCCTGTGGTTCGTATGGTCGGCTCGGCCCCACGAACTGGCCGGGAGAGACCGACGTACAGGATGAGCCGGCCGGCAGGGTCGCATGCGCGACTGCTCGCCGAATAGTCCTGCAACATGCAGGGAACTCGGTATCACCATGGTCGCACCCGGCGCCTCGGGGCCACCCCTGCCGGGCGCCGTCACCGCCAGAGGAACGGCGGATGCCCCTCGCGCACCCCGCCGATCGCCACGAGCCGCGCGAGCCGCACGGATCCGTCGAGCGGCGCCCCAGCCGGGGTGACGAGCGACGCGTCGGGAGCGAGCCGCGCGAACGCCGCGCGGAACGCCTCGGTGAACGCCTTGCCCGACGCGAAGACCCCGCCGACCCCGGCGGCTCGGCGCGGCAGCGCCGGGTCGAGCGCCGCGACGAGGGTTTCGGCCACGAGGGTTCCGGCCGTCGACATGATGCGAACGGATACCGCGTCGCCGAGTTCGGCGAGCCCCGAGACGTCCGCCGCGAAGCCCGCGAGCACCGCACCGCGATCGTCGCGCGTGTAGAGCTGACCCGGCCAGGTCGGGGCGGGGCCGAAACGGGACTCCGCGGCCGACAGCAGCGCGGAGGCACCCCGGTCGAGACCGTCGTGCGCCATGATCGCCGCCTTGAGGCCCTCGATGCCGATCCAGGCGGCCGAGCCGCGGTCGTCGTAGAGGTGCCCCCATCCGCCGACGCGTCGCCAGATCTCGCGCAGGTCGGTGCCGAGCGCGATCGCGCCCGTGCCGACGGCGACGACCGCGCCCGGGGCGCCGCCGAGGGCGCCGAGGTGGGCGGTGAGCGCGTCGATCGCGAGCGCGACCGGCGCGCCGCCGGCGGCATCCGACAGCGCCGCGATCGAGGTCACCGGGTTCGCGACGAGCGAGGCGAGCCCGGTCGCGCCGATCGCGACGGCCGCGATCCGTGGTGCGGTCGCGCCCGGCGCGTCGCCCGCGCCCGCACCCGCAGCCGAACCCGCACCCGCAGCATGACCCGCCGCCGCCCCCCGCGCCCGCTCGATGAGTTCACGCGCGACCGAGAGCGCCGAACTCCCGTCGCCCGACACCGAGACGGGCGGCCCGTCGATCAGCACGCGGCCCTCGCCGAAGGCGCCGTCGAGCGGCTCGACCGCGGCCCGACTGCCCGTGCCGCCGATGTCGATACCCAGCACGACTTCCAAGCGTTCGGAAGTTTCTTGCAAAACTGGCGCCATTCCCGAATACTACTTCCAGAGTCATCGACTGTTGCGGATGCCGGATCACCCTACGTCCACAGCATCACATCCGGGCCCTCGGGCCCACCACCAGCAGGGCATCACGCGTGCCCACGACCAGTTTCAACGAGGAGACCAACCGATGAACAAGCGCTTCCTCCCGATCGCCGCGCTCGGCCTCGCCGCCGCGCTCGGCCTGACCGCGTGTTCCAGCGGCTCGGGCGACGGCTCCGGCGACGGTGCCACGAATGCCGAGGGCCAGACCCTCACCGTCTGGATCATGGAGGGCACCAACCCCGACTCGGAGGCCTACTTCGACGAGGTCGGCGACGCCTTCACCGAGAAGACCGGGGCGAAGCTCGACGTCGAGTTCGTGCAGTGGGCCGACGCCCACGACCGCTTCGTCACGTCGATCGCCGGTGGCACGACGCCCGACGTCGCCGAGACCG
Source organism: Agromyces sp. NPDC055658 (assembly GCF_053618155.1). Taxonomy (NCBI): domain Bacteria; kingdom Bacillati; phylum Actinomycetota; class Actinomycetes; order Micrococcales; family Microbacteriaceae; genus Agromyces; species Agromyces sp. NPDC055658. Next base: position 120,419 of record NZ_JBSHHD010000003.1, read on the forward strand.
GCACGACCTGGACGGCCGAGTTCGCCGACGCCGGCGCCCTCGCCCCGATCGGCGACTACGTCGACGAGGCGGGCCTCGGCGACGACCTCGTCGAGGGTCTCGTCACGGCGGGCACCTACGACGACGAGCTCTACGGCATGCCCTGGTACGCGGGCGTCCGCTCGCTCGTCTACCGTGCCGACATCTTCGAGGAGCTCGGCATCGAGGCGCCGACCACGTGGGACGAGATCGTCGCCGCCGGTGACAAGATCAAGGCCGCGCACCCCGACATGATGCCCTTCGCCGTTCCCGGCGACGCCGAGTTCGGCGTCTACCCCTGGGTCTGGGGCGCGGGCGGCGAGGTCTCGACGCTCGAGGGCGACGAGTGGGTCTCCGGCATGGCCAGCCCCGAGTCGCAGGAGGGCATCGGCTTCTACACGGGCCTCGCGACCGAGCACGGCTTCTCGTCGGCCGGTGCGACCACGTGGAAGGAGACCGACGTGCTCGACAACTTCGCGCAGGGCAACATCGCCATGGCCCTCATGGGCTCGTGGACGCCCGCCGCGATCGTCGAGAAGAACGCCGAGATGGAGGGCAAGTTCGCCGCCACCCCGATCCCCGGCAAGGACGGCGGCATCGCCCCGTCGGTGCTCGGCGGCTCGCACCTCTCGATGTTCGAGACGGCCGAGAACAAGGACCTCGCGTGGGCCTTCATCGAGCTCATGACCACGGGTGAGTTCGCCGAGAAGTGGGGCGAGCAGTCGGGCTACTTCCCCGGCCAGACCTCGCTCCTCGACGACGCGATCGCCTCCGACGACCCGCTCGTGCAGCCGTTCGCGCAGCAGATGGTCGAGGGCGGCGGCACGGTTCCCGTGACCCCGACCTTCGGCGCCGTCCAGGCGAAGAAGACCACCAACACCGCCATGCAGGCGATCCTCTCCGGGCAGAAGACGGTCGAGCAGGCGCTCACCGACGCCGCCGCGGAGATGGACGAGATCATGAACGGCAACTGACGCACGTGTCGAACACCCTCCAGGTCCCGTCGGCCGTGCAGGGAGCCCCGGCTCCCCGCGCGGCCGGCGGGCCCGCCCGCAAGAGCCTCCTGACCCGGAGCCGCCCCTGGCTGCTGCTCGCGCCCGCCCTCGCGGTGCTCGCCGTGCTCATGCTGTGGCCGCTCGTGCGGGTGTTCCTCTTCTCGCTGCAGGACTACGGCCTGCGCGAGATCGTCTCCGGCGAGCCGAACTGGATCGGCATCGCCAACTACGGCGAGATCTTCACGAGCCCCGAGCTCTACACCGTCGTGCTGCCGAACACGGTCGGCTTCGCGGTGCTCGCCGTCGCCGGCACGGTCGCCCTCGGCACCGCGGTCGCCGTGCTCATGGCGAGCCTCGGCCTCTTCTGGCGCACCGTCGTCGGCAGCGCCATCATGATCGCCTGGGCGATGCCCGCGGTCACCGGCACCTACGTCTGGATCTGGATCTTCGACGCCGACCGGGGCATCTTCAACGAGACGCTCGAGGCGCTCGGCCTGATCGACGAGCCGGTCAACTGGTTCACGAACCGCTACACGTTCTACGCCATCGTGCTGCTGAACGTCATCCACCACGGCTTCCCGTTCGTGGCGATCACGATCCTCGCGGGCCTCCTCGGCGTGCCGAAGGAGATGCTCGAGGCCGCCGAGATGGACGGCGCGGGCGCCTGGCGCCGCTTCTGGCGCATCATCGTGCCGAACCTCAAGCAGGTGTTCGCGGTCGTCATCATCCTGTCGACGATCTGGGACTTCAAGGTCTTCGCGCAGGTCTACCTCATGCCAGGCGGTTCGGGCTCGAACCGCGAGGCGCTCAACCTCGGCGTCTGGTCGTACGTCGAGTCGTTCGGCCAGAACCGCTACGGCTTCGGCTCGGCGATCGCCGTGCTGCTCACCCTCGTACTGCTCGCGATCACGGTCGTGTACGTGCGCACCATGCTCAAGGAGGAGGAGCTGTGAGCACCGACACGACGAACCGGGTGGATGCCTCGAGCCGGCGCAGCACCGAGGCATCCGGGCCGACCGTGGCGGGTCTGCGGCGCAGCCGCCGAACCGCCCGCAAGACGCGCGTCGCCGCCGGCAAGGCCGTGCTCGTCGTCGTGCTGCTCGCCTTCACTCTCTTCCCCGCGTTCTGGATGCTCTCGAGCGCCTTCGACGCGAAGGCCGGCGCCGGCGGGCAGCAGCTGCTGCCGCGCGAGTGGTCGCTGTCGAACTTCGAATACGTGCTCACCGAGGGCGGGTTCGACGTGTTCCTGCGCAACTCGGCGATCGTCGCGCTCGTCACCGTGCTCGCGAGCGCGCTGCTGGCGCTGCTCGCCTCGGTCGCGGTGGCCCGGTTCCGGTTCACGTTCCGCACGACGATGCTGCTCATGATCCTCGTCGTGCAGATGGTGCCGCTCGAGGCGCTCGTGATCCCGCTCTTCGTGCAGGTGCGCGACCTGCAGCTGCTCAACACGTTGCTCGGCCTCATGGTCGTGTACGTCGCGCTCTCGCTGCCGTTCGGCATCTGGATGCTCCGCGGCTTCGTCGCGGCCGTGCCCGTCGAGCTCGAGGAGGCCGCGTACATCGACGGCGCGAGCTGGGGCCGCATGTTCCGCTCGGTGCTGCTGCCGCTCGTCATGCCCGGCCTCGTCGCGACGAGCGTGTTCTCGTTCATCACGGCGTGGAACGAGTTCATCTTCGCCATGACCCTGCTCGGAGGGGCGACCGAGAACTACACGGTCGCGATCGGGCTCAAGCAGTTCTTCGGAGAGCACTCGAACGAGTGGGGCTACATCATGGCCGCCTCCACGATCATCACGATCCCGGTGATGGTCTTCTTCGTCATCGTCCAGCGTCGCTTGTCGAGCGGCCTCGTGGCCGGCGCGGTGAAGGGGTGACCGCCGCGGACGATCCCACCATCAGGGCTACGGTGGGCGGAGTGCTCTGGCCCGGCTTCCTCGGCCGGAGCACTCCGGATTGGCTTCGCCGCGAACTCGACGCGGGCCTCGCCGGCGTCGTGCTGTTCGCGCAGAACCTCGCTCCCGCGGGTGGGCGAGCAGCGAGTGCCGGCGAGCGCATCGACACCTCCGCCGACGATCTCGATGTGCTGCGCCGCTCGACCACCGATGCGGGGGCCCGCCCCCTCCTCATCGGCATCGATGAGGAGGGCGGCAACGTCACGCGGGCGGAGGCGCACACCGGGTCGAACCTGCCGGGTGCCGCGCAGCTCGGCTTCGTCGACGACCTCGACGCGACCGAGGCGGTCGGCCGCGAGCTCGCCCGTCGGTCGCTCGCGGTCGGTGCGAACGTCGTGCTCGGCCCCGTCGCCGACGTCAACACCGACCCGCGCAACCCGGTGATCGGGGTGCGCTCCTTCGGCGCCGACCCCGAGCGCGTCTCGCGTCACGTGGTGGCGTCGCTCCGGGGCATCCGCTCGGCCGGAGCCGCCGCTTGCGTGAAGCACTTCCCCGGGCACGGCGACACCCACCTCGACTCGCACCACGCGATGCCCGAGCTCACGATCGGACTCGATGAGCTCGAGCGCAGGCATCTGCCGCCGTTCCGTGCGGCGATCGGCGCGGGCGTCGAGGCCGTCATGACGGCGCACATCGTCGTGCCCGAGTGGGGCGACCGGCCGTCGACGCTCAACCCCGTCGCGCTCGGCCGCCTGCGCGAGCTCGGCTTCGACGGCGTCATCGTCACCGACGCGCTCGACATGGCCGCGGTGCGCGAGTCGGTCGGTGCCGGCCCTGGCGCCGTGCACGCACTGCTCGCGGGGGCCGACCTGCTGTGCATCTCGAACCCCGCGAACCTCGGCACGGCCGCCGCGCCCGACCAGGACGAACGCGACTTCCGCGAGGTGCAGCACGCGATCTTCGCCGCGATCGACGACGGCACCCTGCCGTTCGCGACGGTCGAGCGTGCGGCCCGGCGGGTGGGCCGGCTCGCCGATGCGGTCGCCGAGCGCGCGGCGGTCGCCGCCGCCTCGGTCGCCGCCGACGACGGGTGGATGCCTCGGGGCGCGCGCCGCGTCGCGCGGGAGGCGATCACGATCGACGGTGCCGTGCCGGCGCTGCCCGGTGCCCGCACCGTGCTCGACCTGCGCGGGCGATCGACCCTCGCCGTCGCGAGCGACCGCGACTACGTCGAGCGCACGCTCGCCGCGGGCGGCGAGGTGCTTCGCGCCGACGCGCCGGTGCCCGAGCGGGGGGCGCTCGTGGTGCTCGTCGACCGGATCGGCGCCGACGGGGCGCAGCGCGACCGGGTGTCGGCCGTCGCCGCCGTGCGTCCCGATGCGGTCGTGGTCGACGTCGGCCTGCCCGGCGGGCCGTTGCCGCTGCCGACCCTGCACACGCGGGCCGCCAGCCTGCTCGCGGCGGAGGTCGCGAGCGAGCTGCTCGAGTCGGGGGTCCGCGCGTGATCGTGCTCTCGCTGCAGTCGGGCACCTCGGCCGACGGCATCGACGTGGCCGTCGTCGACATCGCGGTTGCCGGTGGGTCGAGCGACGAAGGAGCTTCTCGAGACCACGGTTCCGACGTGCTCGGGCCCGAACGGGCCGCTGCGTTCCCTCCTCGACCGCCCGGCCTCGCGATGACCCCGCTCCACGCCGAGACCGTCGCGTGGGAGCCGGCGCTCCGCACCGAGATCCTCGCCGTCACCGCCGGCGCAGCGCGGGATGCGGGCGCCTGGACCCGGCTCACGAACGACCTCGGCCGGGCCTTCGCGGCGGCGGCGGCCCGAGGCATCCGCGAGTCGGGCGCGACGCCCGACCTCATCGTCTCGCACGGCCAGACCGTGCATCACCAGGTCGAGCACGGGCACGCCCGTGGCACCCTGCAGCTCGGCGAACCCTCGTGGATCGCCGAGCTCACGGGCGTGCCCGTGCTCTCCGACGTGCGCATGGCCGACATCGCGGCGGGCGGCGAGGGGGCGCCGCTCATGGCGTTCTTCGACCGGCTGTGGCTCGGCGCCGAGGCGCGCACCACAGGCCGGACGATCGCGACGGTCAACCTGGGCGGCATCGCGAACGTGCAGCTCGTCGGCGCCGACGGCCGCGTTATCGCGTTCGACAGCGGACCGGGCAACGGCCTCATCGACGCCGTCGTCGACCGCGAGACCGGCGGTGCCGAGGGTTACGACGTCGACGGAGCTCGCGCGGCCGTGGGTCGCGTGCACGAGCCGCTGCTCGCCGAACTGCTGCGGCACCCGTACTTCGCGGCGCCCGCGCCCAAGTCCACCGGGCGCGAGACCTTCGACCTCGCCGTGGTCGACGCTGCGGTCGAGGCCGTCGGCGGCGCCGGCGACCCCGCCGTCGACGACCTCGTCGCCACGCTCACCGAGCTCACCGCTCGCACCGTCGTCGACGCGATCGCGCCCGACGGTGCGCCGGACCCGCCGGCGACGCTCATCTGCTCGGGCGGCGGCGCACTCAACCCCGTGCTGCTCGCGCGCATCGCCGCGCTCGCGAACGAACGCGGCATCGCCGTCGAGTCGAGCGCTGCGCGCGGCGTCGATCCCGCGTTCAAGGAGTCGCTCATGTTCGCGCTCCTCGGCTTCTGCAGCCTGCACGGGGTGCCGATCGAGCTGTCGACCGGCCCCGAGCGAGCCCGCGTGCTCGGCCGCCTCTCGCCCGGCCGCGCGGCATTCGCCCTGCCCGAGCGGCTCGCCGCCGCGGCATCCGTGACCGTCGAATCGCCGGCCGTCGGAACCCGGGCGACCGGGCCCCGTATCACCGAACACCGCACCACCGAACACCGAACCACCGAACACCGCATCACCGGGGGAGTCACGCAATGAGCGGTCAGGCACCGCAGTCGGCCGAGCATCGCGCGTTGCGCGAGCTGCTCGGCGAACTCTCGACCGAGCAGGTGAACGAGGCCCACGCCGGGTTCGACCTGCTCTCGACCGAGTCGCAGCTCGCGGCCATGCACGACGAGAGCGCCCAGGCCGTCGCCGCCGTGGCCGAGGCGACCCCGCAGATCGCGGCGGCGATCGACGCGATCGTGGCGCGCCTCCGCGGCGGCGGCCGGCTCGTCTACGCGGGCGCCGGCACGGCCGGGCGCATGGGCGTGCTCGACGCGAGCGAGATCCCGCCGACGTTCGGCACCGATCCGGCTCTCGTCGTCGGCCTCATCGCGGGCGGCGACGTGGCGCTGCGGTCGGCGGTCGAGGACGCGGAGGACGAGGCCGCCCGCGGCGCCGCCGACCTCGAGGCGATCGGCCTCGGGCCCGACGACGCGCTCGTCGGCATCTCGGCCTCGGGCCGCACGCCGTACGTGGTCGGCGGCATCGAGTACGCGAAGCGCGTCGGCGCCCTCACGGTCGGCTTCGCGTGCAACCGCGGGTCGGTGATCGGTGCGGCCGCCGACCTCGCGATCGAGACGGTCGTCGGGCCCGAGATCGTCGCCGGATCGACCCGGCTCAAGGGCGGCACCGCGCAGAAGCTCGTGCTCAACGCGATCTCGACGATCGCGATGGTGCGGCTCGGCAAGGTGCACGGCAACCTCATGGTCGACGTGCAGGCGACGAACGCGAAGCTCCGCGCCCGCGCGGAGCGCATCGTGATGCAGGCGACGGGCGTCGACGCCGCCCGCGCGGCCGCGGCGCTCGCCTCCGTCGACGGCCACGTCAAGGCGGCGATCCTCGTCACCATGACTGGGGCCGCCCCGGAGGTCGCGCTCGCGCGGCTCGCCGCCGAAGATGGAGTGCTGCGCGATGCGCTGTCGAGCGTGCGCGCGTCGCCGGAGTGAAGCGCGCGGCAGCAGGGCAGAGTGGTCACGACGGTGCGCAGCGGTGCACCGCAGAACGTAAGGAACCGGAACGGCGATGTCGGCGAACGTGCTCTCCTCCGTACGCGAGGCGCTGCCGCGCCTGAGCTCCTCCGAGGCGCGCGTCGCCGAGGCGATCATCGCCGACCCGACCCTCGTCGTCGACCTCACGATCACCGAGCTCGCGGGGGTATGCGGCACGTCGCTGTCGACCGTCGCGAGGTTCTGCCAGACGCTCGGATACTCGGGGTACCGCGAGTTCCGCATGGAGGTCGCGAGCGCGGTCAGCCGCGAGGCGGCCGAGCGCGACCGCTTCGGCCTCGCGAACGTCGACATCGACCCCGATGACTCGGCCGCCGACGTCGTCGCGAAGATCGCATTCCACGAGGTGCTCGCGATCGAGCAGACCGTCGAGGGGCTCGACACGACCGTGCTCGACGCGGTCGTCGACGCGATCGTCGCAGGCGCGCACGTCGACCTCTACGGCTTCGGCTCGAGCGGCCTCACCGCGCAGGACCTGCAGCAGAAGCTCGCCCGCATCGGCATGTCGGCGTTCTGCTCGGTCGACGTGCACCTCGCACTCGTCTCGGCGGCGCTGCGCCGCCCCGGTGACGTCGCGATCGGCATCTCGCACTCGGGCCTCACGGCCGAGACGAACCACGCGCTCGAGGTCGCCCGCGAGGCCGGCGCCACGACGGTCGCCATCACGAACTCGCCCGAGTCGCCCGTCGCCGAGGCGGCCGACTTCGTGCTCACGACGCACGCGCGCGAGTCGAGCTACCGCATGGGCGCGATGTCGAGCCGCATCGCGCAGCTCGCGGTCGTCGACTTCCTGTTCGTGCGGGTCGCCCAGCGTCGGGGCGACGCGGTCGCCGAGCCCCTCCAGCGCACCTTCGAGGTCACCGCCCGGCACCGGGTGCCGCCGCGGCGTCGGCCGGCCTGACCGGCGGCTGCGGCCGGTTCGCGATCGCCGGCCCTTGCGCACCCTCCGACAGGACGAGCGGGCAGACAGGCCCGCACGCCACCGTCGGTCGGCCGGCCCTGTCGAACCCGCGGATGCCTCGTGCCGGAGCGCGGCCCGTCAGCCCTCTGCGGTGAACGTCGCCTGGTAGAGCTCGCGCAGTCCGGCCATCCCCGACGCGGCGAACGCAGCCCGCTGCCGGGCGGCCCCCGTCCCGTGGTCGAGCAGCCGACCGAGCCCGAGTCGGACGAACTCCGCGTCGCCGCTCCGCTCGAGCGCGGGCGCCAGCAGTTCGAGCGCGTGCCCGACGACCTCGGTGGCCGGCCGCAGCTCGGCGAGCACGGGGTCGAACACGGTGCTCGACAGGCCGCGGTGCGCCGCGTGCAGGAGCGCCGCGCTCAGGAGCTCGGGCCCGGCCGCTGCGGACTCATCGGGCAGCACGGCGCTCGCCGCGCCGGGCCCGCCGACCGGGTCGGTGATACTCTCGACGAGGGCGCGGCAGAGCGCGGCGACGAGCACCGACTCGCCGACCTCGAGCTGGGCGTCGGCGACCCGCACCTCGACGGTCGGCACGTGCGACGACAGCCGGGCGGTCCACATGACGACCGCGCGGTCCTCGGTGCCGCCGACGCCGATCAGCCGCTCGAGCCGGCGGTCGTAGTCGACCGCGTCGATGAACTCGGGCGGGGTGCCCGTCGTCGTCCAACGCCGGATCCCGACGTTGCGCCAGCTCTCGTACCCGGTGTCGTGGCCGCGCCAGATCGGCGAGTTCCCGGTGAGCGAAGCGAGGAGTGGCAGCCAGTGACGCGTCGCGTTGAGCGCGCGCACCGCGAGGTCGCGGTCGGTGACGCCGACGTGCACGTGCAGGCCCTGGATCTGGTGGTCGGCGATGACGCCCTGCATGTCGTCGACGATCCGCCGGTACCGCGGGGTGTCGGTGATCGTCGGGAACGGCAGCGCGTCGGGCGGGGTGCCGACGCTCGCGACGACGACCCCGAACCGCCGGGCCTCCGCCTCGAGCTCGCGCCGGAACCCCATGAGTGCGGCGGTCGCCTGCCCGGTCGTGTCGAACACCGCCGAGGCGTGCTCCACCTGCGCGGCGAGGAACTCGCGCTTCGCGACGGCGCGCCATGCCGGCTCGGCGGCGAGGTGCGCGAAGGCCTCGTCGGCAACGTCGACCGGACGGAGCGTGCGCGGGTCGAGGAAGACGAACTCCTCCTCGATGCCGAAGGTGGCCATCGACCCTCCTCTTCGATGCTCGAACTCTCGCGAGCGCGTGCCCCGTTGTCAAGGGGTCGACGCGCGCCGCGGCGGTCAGCCGAGCAGCATCATCGCGATCGCCGAGGCGATCGCGATGGTGAGGGTTCCCGCGGCGAGGGAGGCGAGCACGAGCAGGGCCACCTGGCCGACCGAGAGATCGTCGCGCGGGTGCGCCGGCGCGAGCCCGTAGACCGACACGGATGCCGCGGGCCGATCGGTCGGCGTCGGCACGGTCGTGTGCTCGGGGACGAACCGGATCGTGCGCGTGACGTGGGCGTCGTCGTCCTCCGAGGCGGCGACGAGCGCGGCGAGCACGGGGTCTGCGCCTCCGGCGCCGTGCTCGTGCTCCGGGGCGGTGGCCGCGCCCGGTGCGCCGGCCGTATCCGGTGCGATGGCCGCGGGCGGCGGGGGCGGCGCGGGCGGCGCGGCGGGCTCCTCGACTGGCGCCGACTCGACTGGCGCCGACTCGACTGGCGCCGACTCGATCGGCTTCGGCACGGTGTGCGGAGTCCAGCCCCGCCCGTCCCAGTAGCGCAGCGCCGAGGCATCCGCCTCGTCGTCGTACCAGCCCGGCGCGCGCCGCTCAGCCATGCGCGACCGCCCGCACGCGATGCGCCCGCACGGTGCGCAGCGAGCGCCGGATCGCGACGATCGCGGGTACGGCGGAGGAAGTCACCAGCCGAGTGTACGTGGGCGCGCTAGGCCGCGCGATCGGCAGAACTCCCCATGGCGGCGAGTGCCGGTTCGTGGTTCGCCCGGGCCGGATCGGGGGCGGTCGCCGACGGGTACGCGAACGCCGGCAGGTCGGCGGTCGCGGCGTCGATCGCCTCGACGGGGGAGCGCACCTCGGTCGCCGCGACGGCACCCGCGCGACGCACCATGCGGGCCGTCTGCACGAGCACGACGCCCACGACGGTGCCGGCGGTGTTCATCACGAGGTCGCGCGGATCGGAGATGCGGTCGGGCTCGGGCAGCTGGATGAGCTCGATGACCGTGGCGAAGCCGAGCCCCGCGAGCATCGCGAGCGGCCAGAGCCGTCGCGCGATGAGCAGCGCGGCGAGGGCGCCGACGGGGATGAACAGGGCGACGTTGAAGGCGATCTCGGCGAGATAGCCGGTCGTCCACGTGACGGAGGCCGTCCACGCGTCGGGGTTCAGGATGCCGCCGTCGACCTGGTGGCTCGCGGTGCGCCACGGCGCCGGACCGATCGTCACCCACAGCACCACGGCCGCGTACGCGGCGGCGACGAGACCGAGGGGGCGGCGATCCATTCCTCGATTCTGCCCCGGATCGCCTGCGAGCGGGCTGGAATCCGCACAGAGTGTCCTGAGAACGCGAATCGGCCGGCGATGCGCGACATCACGCCGAATGTCACGATCCGGTCGCGACCGGGTGTGCGGGCGCGCGCGAGCATATAGGGTGGCGATCACTGATTCCTCCATCATGCGGGCACACGCCCGCGCCTCCATCTGATTGCCCGGAGGCGGATCGATCCGCGTGGCATGACCCGATACGAGCCGGCGGATGCCCGAGTGCAACCCCGCCACTCGCCCCTCGCCCGGGCGGCACCCGTCGCCCGAGCAGCGATCGAGAGTCGATCGCATCGGGTCGCAGGTGCGGCCCGCACGACAGAAGGACAGCAGTATGGCAACCGGAACCGTCAAGTGGTTCAACGCCGAAAAGGGCTTCGGCTTCATCGCCCCCGACGACGGCTCGGCCGACGTCTTCGCGCACTTCAGCGCGATCACGGGCTCGGGCTACCGCTCGCTCGAAGACGGCCAGCGGGTCGAGTTCGAGGTCGCACAGGGCCCCAAGGGCCTGCAGGCGGAGAACATCCGCGCCGTCTAGGCGCCGGCTCCAGAACGCCGTCGCAGCCTCGGGCTGCGGCGGCGTTCGCTGTCTCCGCCGCAGGACCCGACTCACCGGCCGGGTGCAGTCCCGGCCCGCACCGCGGAAATCTCCCAGCACGTTCCCATGCGTTTCCCGTAGAGTCGAAGCATCTGCAGCGAGTAGTCACTCGCGAACCCCGGCTGGGAAGTCGACGAAAAGCTGGGAACACCATCTCTCACACCGAATCCCTCGGTGCGATCCGGGCGACGAAGCCCCGCACCGGTACTGCCGACATCACACGCAGTTACACCGCCCTCTCCCGGGTCGTTCGCGAGTCCGGCCTCCTGAACCGCACGCGGTGGTTCTACCTCGCTCTCGTCATCACCCTGACCCTCGCCCTCGGCGGGGCGATCACCGGTTTCATCCTGCTCGGCGACTCCTGGTTCCAGCTGCTCATGGCCGGCGCGCTCGGCCTGATCTTCACGCAGTTCGCCTTCCTCGCGCACGAGGCGTCGCACCGTCAGGTGCTCGAGTCCGGCCCGGCCAACGACCGCGTCGGCCGCATCCTCGCGGCCGGGGTCGTCGGCATCAGCTACACGTGGTGGATGACGAAGCACACCCGTCACCACGCGAACCCGAACAAGCTCGGCAAGGACCCCGACATCGACTTCGACACGATCTCGTTCGTCGAAGCCGATGCCGAGAAGCAGCGCGGGCTCATGGCGCTCATCACGCGCAAGCAGGGCTACCTGTTCTTCCCGCTGCTCACCCTCGAGGGGCTCAACCTCCACTTCCGCTCGATCCGCACGCTCTTCGACCGCGGCCCCGTCAAGGGCCGCTGGATCGAGCTCAGCCTCATCGCGGCGCGCTTCGCCGTGTACCTCGGTGCGATCTTCTGGGTGCTGCCGCTCGGCATGGCGTTCGCCTTCATCGGCGTGCAGCTCGCCGTGTTCGGCGTCTACATGGGCGCCTCGTTCGCGCCGAACCACAAGGGCATGCCGATCATCCCCGCCGACGCGAAGCTCGACTTCCTCTCGAAGCAGGTGCTCACCTCGCGCAACGTGTCGGGCGGCCTGTGGGCCAGCGCCCTGCTCGGCGGACTCAACTACCAGGTGGAGCACCACCTGTTCCCGAACATGCCCCGACCGCATCTCGCCAAGGCGCGCGAGATCGTCCGCGAGCACTGCCGCACGCTCGGCGTGCCCTACACGGAGACGACGCTGCTGCGTTCGTACGGCATCGTCATCCGCTACCTCAATCGCGTCGGACTCTCCGCACGCGACCCGTTCGACTGCCCGATGGTGAACCAGTTCCGTCGGGTCTGAACTCCACACGCTTCCGGCGGCGGACGTCGCCGTCGGAACCCCGCACGACCTCGCGTCGTGCACGTCGCAGCCGCCCCGGCGGCTCGGCTTTACAGAAGGAAAAGAATATGGCTACCGGAACCGTCAAGTGGTTCAACGCCGACAAGGGCTTCGGCTTCATCGCTCCCGACGACGGCAGCGCCGACGTCTTCGCGCACTTCAGCGCGATCGCGTCGGGCGGCTACCGCTCGCTCGAGGAGAACCAGAAGGTCGAGTTCGAGACCGCCCGCGGCCCCAAGGGTCTGCAGGCTGAGAACATCACCGTCATCGGCTGATTCTCGCCTCCCAGCGGGCCCGGCCGGTCGCATCGACAACCGGGCCCGCGACACCGAGCGGATGACTCGGCAGCCGCCTCCTCGCGAGGCTGGCGCCGGGCATCCGCTCGCGTGCGTTCCGGGTGCCCCACGGTCCGTCGACGGCCCGGTGAGCGGATGCCCAGCTTCGATCCCTACGCTCGGGAGCACGACCCCGAGGAGGAGCCCCGATGCAGTGCCCCAGTGACGGAACCGTGCTCGTGATGAGCGAGCGCAGCGGCATCGAGATCGACTACTGCCCGACGTGTCGAGGCGTCTGGCTCGACCGTGGCGAGCTCGACAAGATCGTCGAGCGCGCCAGCCGCGAGTTCGGCGGCGGCCAGGCCGCTCCGCAGGCGCCTGCCGCTCCGCGGCCGCCCCAGCAGCCGGCCTACGGCCAGCAGCCCTACGACAACCGCGGCTACGACCGCGGGTACGGCGACCAGGGCTACTACCGCAAGAAGAAGAAGGAGAGCTGGCTCTCCGAACTCTTCGACTGAGTCTTCCGCGCTCGGATGCCGCGGCGTCGACCCTCTCGCGGGGCGGCGCCGCGGCATCCGTCGTTCTGGAGGCGGTCAGGCCGCGTGGAACTCCGCCGGGTGAGGGCCGGTGCGACCGTCGCGCTCGAGCGCGTCGATCGCGTCGAGCTCGGCGGCGGTGAGGTCGAACCCGAACACGTCGAGGTTCGCCGCGATGCGCGACGGTGTGACCGACTTCGGGATCACGATGCGCCCCTGCTGCAGGTGCCAGCGCAGCACGACCTGCGCCGGGGTGACGTCGTGGCGGGCGGCGATGCCGGTGACCGCGTCCTCACCGAGCACGGCGCCCTGCGCGAGCGGGCTCCACGCCTCGGTGAGGACGCCGTGGCGCGTGTTCGCCGCGACGGTGGCGCGGTTCTGCATGGCGGGGTGCAGCTCGACCTGGTTGACGGCGGGCACGACGTCGGTCTCGGCGATCAGCCGCTCGAGATGCGCGGGCTCGAAGTTCGAGACGCCGATCGCACACACGCGACCCTCGGCGTAGAGCCGCTCGAGCGCCCGCCAGGTGTCGACGTAGCGGTCGCGTTCGGGCGTCGGCCAGTGCACGAGGTAGAGGTCGAGTCGGTCGAGCCCGAGCTTGCGGAGGCTCTCGTCGAAGGCGCGCAGGGTCTGGTCGAAGCCCTGGTCGGAGTTCCAGACCTTGGTCGTCACGAACAGCTCGTCGCGGGCGAGGCCCGACTCGGCGAGGGCTCGGCCGACGCCGGTCTCGTTGCCGTAGATCGCCGCGGTGTCGATGCTGCGGTAGCCCGCCTCGAGTGCGGCGGCAACCGCGGCGGTCGTGTCGGCGTCGGGCACCTGGTAGACGCCGAATCCGAGCTGCGGCATCTGCACCCCGTTGTTGAGGGTGGCCGTGGGCACGGTGGGGTTCATGGTTTCGCTTTCCGTGGTGGGTGGTCGGGCGGGGCTCAGTGAGCCGCAGCGGGGGTCGGACAGGTCGCGGGGCCGGCCGGCGCCGAGGCATCCCGCCTCGAAGCCGACGCGGCGCCGGCGCGTCGCGCGGTCACCGCCGCGACGGTCATCACGGCGAGCGCCGCGAGGGTGATCACGGCGCCCGTCGCGATCGGCGACGTGTAGCCGAGGCCGGCCGCGATCGTGGCGCCGCCCGCCCATGCGCCGAGCGCGTTGCCGAGGTTGAAGGCCGCGATGTTCGCGCCCGAGGCCAGCGTCGGCGCCCCGGCGGCGTATCGCATGATGCGGCTCTGCAGCCCGGGCACGGTGCCGAAGCCGAACGCGCCCATGAGCACCAGCAGCACGATCGTCGCGGCAGGGCTGAACGCGAGCCAGGCGAACAGGGCGAGCACGACGACGAGGGCGGCGATGAAGGCGAGCAGGGTGCCGTCGATCGAGCGATCGGCGAGCCGGCCGCCGGCCCAGTTGCCGACGACGAGGCCTGCGCCGAAGAGCACGAGCAGCCAGGGCACGGTGCCCGCGGCGAAGCCGCTGACCTCGGTGAGCGTGTAGGCGATGTAGGTGAAGGCGCCGAACATGCCGCCGAAGCCGAGCACGGTGACGGTGAGCGAGAGCCAGACCTGGCCGGATCGGAAGGCGCCGAGTTCGCGACGCAGGCTCGGGGCCGAGGTCGTCGTGCCGGTGGCCCGCGCGACGGGTACGAGGGCCGCGACGCCGACGAGGGCGATGACCCCGATGGCCGAGATGGCCCAGAAGGTCGCGCGCCAGCCGAACTGCTGGCCGATGAAGGTGCCGAACGGCACGCCGAGCACATTGGCGGCGGTGAGGCCGGTGAACATGACGGCGATCGCGCCGGCCGCCCTCTCTGGGGCGACGAGGCTCGCGGCGACGACCGAGCCGATGCCGAAGAACGCGCCGTGGCAGAGGGCGGCGACGATGCGGCCGGTCATCATGAGCTCGTAGCTCGGGGCCATCGCCGAGATCGCGTTGCCTGCGATGAAGAGCACGAGCAGGCCCATGAGCACGGGTTTCCTCGGGAGGCGGACGGTGGCCGCGGTGAGGCCGAGCGCGCCGACGACGACCGCGAGCGCGTACCCGGAGATGAGCCAGCCGGCCGCGGCCTCGCTCACGCCGAAGTCGGCGGCCACCTCCGGCAGCAGGCCCATGATGACGAACTCGGTGAGCCCGATGCCGAAACCGCCGATGGCGAGTGCGATGAGTCCGAGTGGCATGCGCCGCCTCCTGATACAGTGGAAGACAATTAGTTGCAGACGCGTTCTATTGCGTGAGCGACCTAAATACTTGCACACGCAAATAGAAAGCGCAAGCAACTATTTTTCGAAGGAGGCACCATGGGCATCGCCGACGACGCCGTCGAGGTGCGTGCGCAGGGATGGCGCACGCTCGCGGCCCTGCACGGGCTCATCGAATCGGAGCTCGAGCGGGCGCTCGGCTCGGCCGTCGACCTGTCGGTCGTCGAGTACACGGTGCTCGACGCGCTGAACCGGCAGGACGGCTGGCACATGCGCATGCAGCAGCTCGCCCGTGCCACGGCGCTGAGCCCGAGCGCGACCACCCGCCTCGTCAACCGGCTCGAGGACCGCGCCCTGCTCACCCGCATCCTCTGCGCCGACGATCGGCGCGGCATCTACACCGAGCTGACCCCGGCCGGGCGGGCGCTCTACGAGCGCGCGCGCCCGATCCACGACGAGACGCTCGAGCGAGTGCTCGCCGAGGCGTCCGCGCAGCCCGAACTCGCGCCCGTCGTCGACGCCCTGCACGCGGCCGCGCCCGTCGCGGGCTGACCGCGGCGGCCTCGCCCGCCGAGGCCGCCCGAACACCAGGGCGCCCGGGCGGAGCGCCCGGACGCCTCGTCGTCGTGGTGGCGTCTCAGCCCTGGGCTTCGCCCCCGATGTTCACGAGCCAGGTGACGCCGTAGCCGTCGACGCACATGCCGAAGGCGTCGCCCCACGGTGCGACCTCGAGCGGCACGATCTCGGACCCCGACGCCAAGAGCTTCTCCCAGTAGCCGCGCAGTGTCGCGTCGTCCTCGGGCCCGCCGGAGAGCGAGACCGAGATGTTGCTCGTGGTCGCGGCCGGCGGCATGTGACTCGGCGTGTCGGCGGCCATGAGCACGAGACCCCCGTCTCCCTCGAGCTGGCCGTGCATGATCTTGTCGGCGTCGCCCGGATCGTCGGCCTGCCCGAACTCGGCGAACGTGCTCATCGTGAGCTCGCCGCCGAACACCGAGTGGTAGAACTCGAGCGCTGCGCGGGCGTCGTCCTGGAAGTTGAGGTACGGGTTGAGCCGAGCCATGGTGCGTCCCTTCGTCGAGGTGTGCGGTCAGGGCCGATGATTCTCGCTCGTCGCACACGCCGCAAGCCCCGGTTCGCACCGCGCCGCCGGGGCGTCGCAGGCCGGGATGCCTCGTGACCGGACGAATCTCGAACGAGGTCTTGACGCTGACGTGCGACCGTCGTACTCTTAATCAACCAAACGGTTGATCAAAGAACAGGTTGAGGAGGAGTGATGATCGTGGACCCGAGCGCGGACGACCGGCTCGATCGCGCGTTCATGGCTCTCGCCGACCCGGTGCGCCGGCGCATCATCGCCCGGCTGAGCCGCGGGCCGGCGACCGTCAACGAGCTCGCCGACCCGTTCGAGATCACCAAGCAGGCCGTCTCGAAGCACATCCAGGTGCTCGAGCACGCGGGTCTCGTCACACGCACTCGCGACGCGCAGCGTCGCCCCGTGCACCTCGACCCGGCGGCCCTCGAAGCCCTCACCGCGTGGATCGACCGCTACCGGCTGATCCACGAGCAGCAGTTCCGTTCACTGGATGCGCTGCTCGCCGAAGACCGCGGCACCGACGTCGCGGCATCCGAAGCCGACCAGGTCGGCGACATCTCCGAGCGCGGCCGACCGGCCGCGCCGCACACGAAAGAGACAGGACAATGACGAACCCCGTCACCATCACCGCCCCCGAGGGGCTGCCCTTCATCGAGATCGAGCGCGAGTTCGACGCCCCCGTCGAGGCGGTGTTCGAAGCGCACCGCGACCCGGCGCTCGTGAAGCAGTGGCTCGGGCCGAACGGCTACGAGATGAGCATCGAGCGCTGGGACTTCGTCTCCCAGGGCGGGTACCGCTACGTGCACACCGACACCGACGGCGCCGACTGGGCGTTCAACGGCACGTTCCACTCGGTGCGCGACAACGAGCTCGCGATCCAGACCTTCGAGTTCGAGGGGTACCCCGACGTCGTCGCGATCGAGTCGCTCACGTTCGAGGACCTCGGCGGCGGGCGCTCGAAGCTCCGCATCCACTCGGTCTACCCGACCGTCGAGAGCCGCGACGGCATGGTCGCGAGCGGCATGGAGCGCGGCGTCACCGAGGGATACGCCCGCCTCGAGTCGCTCGTCGCCTGACCTGCTCGACGAACCGGCGACGCAGGACGAAACGGAGCACATCATGGACTGGACCCTCGAGGTGGTCATCGTTCCGGTGGCCGACATCGATCGCGCGATCGAGTTCTACCGCGACCGCGTCGGCTTCGAGCTCGACCACCACACCGTCAACGAGCACATGGATGTCGCGCAGCTGACTCCGCGCGGATCCGGATGCTCGATCGTCGTCGGCGACCTGCCGACCCAGCGCGAGATGGCCCCCGGTTCGCTCAAGGGCCTGCAGCTCGTCGTCGCCGACGCCGAGGCGGCCCGGGCCGAGCTCGTCGGGCGCGGCGTCGAGTGCAGCGAGATCGTGGTGTTCGACGAGCGCGACGGCGGCACCTTCTTCGGCTTCGCCGACCCCGACGGCAACTCGTGGGCGGTGCAGCAGATCAAGGCCCGTGCCGAGCGCCCGCTCATCCCCGTCGAGGCGCGGCAGCGCTTCGGTGCCGAGCAGGAGGGCTGAGCGGGCCGCCATGCGGCGCCACGATCTCGGAGATCGCCACGGCCTCGGACGCATCCGTCGGATGGATCCGAAGGGCTGCGGATCTCCGAGATCGTGGCGCGCGTTGCGACCCGGGT
This sequence comes from Agromyces sp. NPDC055658, assembly GCF_053618155.1. Classification (NCBI taxonomy): domain Bacteria; kingdom Bacillati; phylum Actinomycetota; class Actinomycetes; order Micrococcales; family Microbacteriaceae; genus Agromyces; species Agromyces sp. NPDC055658. Next base: position 138,356 of record NZ_JBSHHD010000003.1, read on the forward strand.
GGGTGGTCAGGCCGCGCGGGCTACGGGCTGCCGCAGGATCGTGCGCAGCTTCTCGGGGGCCGTGCGGCGCGGGTCTCCGAGGTAGACCTCGTGGTGCAGCCCGTTGAAGCGCAGGCCGTGCCCCGGCATGAACTCGTCGTGCAGTCGCGCGAGCGTCGGCCCCTCGTCGTCGTAGGAGCCGATGTGCAGGGTCTGCACGCTGAGGCCCTCGTCGAGGGTCTCGAGCCGCACCCGCGAGGCGGCGGGCGCCTTCGCGGCGGCCTCGGCGACCGCGGCCTCGAACCGCTCGAGCTCGAGCCAGTCGGGCTGCCAGATCATCATCGTCCACGACCAGGCGGACTTCTCGCGGCTGACGAACGTCGCCGGGTCGTCGGCGCCCCACAGGCCCTCGAGCGGACCCACGACGTGGTCTCGATCGAGTTCGCGCTTCAGGGCGAACTTCGCCGCGTACGAGACGGCGTAGAGCGCCTCGACCGCCGCGGCGTACTCGGGTGCGGTGTTCGGGTCGCCGCGGCCGTCGACCATCGCGTACCGGAGCGGCGGCACCTCGACGAGGTCGAATCGGCCGCGCCGCGCGGTATAGCTCGCGATCTCGCGCTTGGGGTCGAACTTCGTCGTCGCCATGCCGCCCATCATGCCGCGGCCGGCCGACACCGCCCTGATCGAGCGGGGCACCGAGTGCGCCCGGTGCGGGCGCGACGTGCCGGTGCGCGAGCCGCGGCTCAGGCGTCGACCGCGGCGGTCGAGCCGGTGCTCGTGGTCGCGGCAGTCGTGACCTCGGCCGGCCGGCGCCGCACCTGCCCCGCGACCGAGAGGCTCAGGATCATCACGGCACCGACGGCGAGCAGCGCGTAGCGGGCGCCGACCTCGTCGGCGAGGAGCCCGAGCAGCGGCGGCGCGGTGAGCGACGAGATCGTCGAGAACGACGTCACGACCGAGACCCGTTGCCCCGCCCTCGACGGGTCGTCGGACGCCGCCGAGATCGCGATCGGGTTGCCGAGCGCGGTGCCGCAGCCCCACAGCACGATGCCGACCCATGCGATCGCGAGGTTCGGCCCGAAGACGAAGAGGGCGAGACCGACGAGCGACGAGACGCCCGACGCGCGCAGCACGGCGACCCGGCCGAACCGGTCGATGAGCCCGGTACCGACGAAGCGGAACACCGTCATCGCCCCGACGAACGTGCCGTACGCGACGGCGCCGATCGCCTCGGTCGACGCGAACCCGTCGACGACCGCGAGCGTGAGCCACGTCGTCGCGGCGCCCTCCGCGAGCGACGCGGCGAGCAGCACGACGCCGAGCAGCAGCGTGCGCGGCTCGAGCCAGGCGCCGAGCGCCGAGCGCACCGCCTGCCGGTTGCGCGCGCCCGTGGCCGCGGCGTCGACCGACCCGGTCGCGGTCGAGACGGGCTGGCGAGCGGTGTACGCCGTCGACGGCGAGATGAGCAGCGCCCGAAGCACGGTCACCGCCGCCGTCACGACGACGACCTGCGTCGCGACGTGCACCTCGGCGAACGCGAAGGCCCCGGCGATGAGCGCCCCGCCGGCCGCCCCGATCGAGAAGGCGGCGTGGAACTGGGGCAGTACCGCCCGGCCGAGCCGCTGCTCGACCGCGGCCGCGTTGATGTTGATCGGCACGTTGACGAAGGCGCCGCAGAGCCCGTTCACGAACATGCCGGCGACGAAGAATCCGAGCCCCCAGCCGGTCAGGCCCGCGGCATCCAGCCCGAACCCGACCACGTTGCCGACGGTGCCCGCGACGAGCACGTTGCGGCTGCCGAAGCGGGCGACGATCGCCCCGATCGTGAGCGCGCCGATGAGCGAGCCGATGCCGCCGATGATGAGCAGCGAGCCGAGCTGCAGTGCGCTGATGTCGAGCGCCGTGCGGATCGACGGCATGCGGCTCATCCACGAGACCTGGATGAGGCCGAACAGGGCGAACTGGGCCATGAGCGACCAGCGGGCGCGGGAGACGGTGGGCACGCGCCGAGGCTATCAGTCAGGATCCCTTACTCGACCGCGGGTTCCAGACATCGAGCCGTGCATTCCGGTCAGTCGGGCCGTGCTTCGAAGCGCCACTCCGTGATCCAGCCCGGGTCTTCGCCGTGCTCGTACGCGTACTCGCGCGCGGCGACGCGGGCGGCATGCCACTCCTCGGCGACCTCCGCGACGCCGGGCCGGGACGCGAGGCCGGGCACTCGGCGCACGACGTCGAGGGCGAGCCGGTAGCGGTCGAGGTCGTTGAGGTGCAGCATGTCGAACGGCGTCGTCGTGGTGCCGCGCTCGGCGAAGCCGCGCACGTGCAGGTTCGCGTGGTTCGTGCGGCGATACGCGAGCTGGTGGATGAGCGACGGGTAGCCGTGGAACGCGAAGACCACCGGCGCCGACCGCGTGAAGATCGCGTCGAACTCGTCGTCGGTCAGGCCGTGCGGATGCCGCGACAGGTCCTGCAGCCGCATCAGGTCGACCACGTTGACGAGCCGCACCCCCAGCTCGGGCAGGCGCTCGCGCAGCAGCTGCGCCGCGGCGATCGCCTCCACGGTCGGCACGTCGCCCGCGCACGCGAGCACCACGTCGGGTTCGGACGCCTCGGGGTCGGCCGGATCGAACCCGGGCTCGTTGCCCGCCCACGACCACACCCCGAGCCCGGCGGCCACGTGCGCGTCGGCCTCGTCGGGCGAGAGCCACTGCTGCTGCGGCTGCTTGCCGGCGACGACGACGTTCACCCGGTTGCGGGTGCCGAACGCATGGCGCATGGTCGCGAGCAGCGTGTTCGCGTCGGGCGGCAGCGAGACCCGCACGATCTCGGCCTGCTTGTTGACGACGACGTTCAGGAACCCGGGGTCCTGGTGCGAGAAGCCGTTGTGGTCCTGGCGCCAGACGTGCGACGAGAGCAGGTAGGTGAGGCTTGCGACGTCGGCCCGCCACGGCACGTCGCGTGCCGACTCGAGCCACTTCGCGTGCTGGTTGAACATCGAGTCGACGATGTGGATGAACGCCTCGTAGCTCGTGATGAGCCCGTGCCGGCCGGTGAGCAGGTAGCCCTCGAGCATGCCCTGCATGAGGTGCTCGCTGAGCGCCTCGATGACCCGGCCGCGCCGGGCGAGGTGCTCGTCGAGCGGGAGCAGCGCCTCGGCCCACACGCGGTCGGTGACCTCGAAGACCGCACCGAGCCGATTCGACAGCACCTCGTCGGGGCCGAACAGCCGGAACGTGCCGGGGTTCTCGCGCAGCACATCGGCGAGCCAGGTGCCGAAGACCCGGGTCGCCTCGCCCGTGACGCCGCGCTCGCCCGGCGCCACCTCGACGGCCCGCGGCCGGGTCGGCGGCAGGTCGATCGGGCGCACGATGCCGCCGTTCGCGTGCGGGCTCGCGCTCATGCGAAGCTCGCCGCGCGGCCGCATCGCGTCGAGCTCGGCGACGGGCCGGCCCGCCTCGTCGAACAGCTCCTCGGGGCGGTACGAACGCAGCCAGCCCTCGAGCATCGCGAGGTGCTCGGCGTTCTCGCGCACCTCCGCGAGCGGCACCTGGTGCGCGTGGAACGTGCCCTCGACCTGCACGCCGTCGACCACGCCGGGACCGGTCCAGCCCTTCGGCGTGCGCAGCACGATCGCCGGCCACCGCGCCGCCGCCGACGCGAAGGCCCCGGCCGAGGCATCCGCCCGGATCGAGGCGATGCGGTCGTACGCGACGTCGATCGCGTCGGCCAGGCGCGCGTGCACCGACATCGGGTCCTCGCCGTCGAAGCCGCCCGTGACGAGCAGCGGCTCGTAGCCGTTGCCGCGGAAGAAGTCGACGAGCTCGGCCTCGGGGATGCGTGCGAGCAGCGTCGGGTTCGCGATCTTGTAGCCGTTGAGGTGCAGGATCGGCAGCACCGCGCCGTCGGTCGTCGGGTCGAGGAAGGCGTGGCCGCGCCAGCTCGCGGCGAGCGGCCCGGTCTCGGCCTCGCCGTCGCCGATCACGCACGCGACGACGAGCCCGGGGTTGTCGAGCGCCGCCCCGTAGGCGTGCATGAGGGCGTAGCCGAGCTCGCCCCCCTCGTTGATCGAGCCGGGCGTCTCGGGCGCCGCATGCGAGGGGATGCCGCCGGGGAACGAGAACTGCCGGAACAGCCTCGCCATGCCCGCCCGGTCGCCCGTCACGTCCGGGAACAGCTCGGAGTAGGTGCCGTCGAGCCACGCGTTCGCGACCATCGCCGGGCCGCCGTGACCCGGCCCGCAGACGTAGAGGGTCGGGGTGCCCCGCTCGACGACGGCGCGATTGAGGTGGGCGTAGACGAGGTTGAGCCCGGGGGAGGTGCCCCAGTGGCCGAGCAGGCGCGGCTTGATGTCAGCCGGCACGAGCGGCTCGTCGAGCAGGGGGTTCCGCATCAGGTAGATCTGCCCGACGCTCAGGTAGTTGGCGGCGCGCCACCACCGGTCGACGAGTTCGAGGGGAACCGCCCCGTGAGCTCCGGCCATCGTCTCCACCCCGTTCGACTCCGCCTGCCGCTACCGAGCCTAGGTCGCACCGTGGGCCCGGGGCCAGTGCCCCGGCGGGTCGAGGCGGGCGCGGCGACCGTCCCGACGCGCGCCGGAGGCCTCCCGGATAGGCTCGAACCGATGGGATCGGTGTTCACGGGCTTCGCGGTGATCGCGCTCGCCGTGTTCGTCGGCTGGCTCGCGGCCCGCACGGGCGTCGTCGGCCCCGAGGCACGGCCGATCCTCGCCCGGTTGAACTTCAGCGTGCTCGCGCCGTTCCTCTTGTTCTCGGTGCTCGCGACGGCCGACGTCGGGGCCCTGTTCTCGGCCCTGCTGCCGGTCTCCGCGCTCGCCGCGGTGACGATGATGGTCGTCTTCGGCCTCGTGTCGATGCTCGCCTGGCGACGCAGCCTCGAGCGCACGGTGATCGGCTCGCTCGCCTCCGGTTACGTCAACGGCAACAACTTCGGCATCCCGATCGCGGTGTACATGCTCGGCGACGCCGCGTACTCGGCGCCCATCGTGCTGCTGCAGCTGCTGCTCTTCGCCCCGGTCGCGCTCGCCATCCTCGGCGCCCGCGTGCAGGGCAGGACCTCGGCGTGGCAGATCGTGCGGTCGACGTTCACCAACCCGATCATCGTCGGCTCGCTGCTCGGCGTCGCGGTCGCCGTGGCCGGCATCGAACTGCCGCCGATCGTGCTCGAGCCGGTCGAACTCATCGGGCACGCGGCCGTGCCGCTCATGCTCATCTCGTTCGGCATGTCGCTCAACGGCCAGCGCCTGCTCGCGGCCGGCACCGGCCGGCGCGACGTGCTGCTCGCGACGACGCTGAAGCTCGTGGCGATGCCGGTCGTCGCGTGGCTGCTCGGCCGATTCGTCTTCGGCCTGGATGCCACCGCCCTGTACGCGGTCACCGTGCTCGCGGCGCTGCCGACGGCGCAGAACGTGTTCAACTACGCGCAGCGCTACGACACCGCCGAGATCGTCGCGCGCGACACGGTCTTCATCACGACGCTCGGCTGCCTGCCCGTGCTGCTCGGGCTCGCGCTCGCGCACTCCCTGGGATGACGGCGCCGGGCGCGATGATGGGGGAGAGCCAAGGAGGTCGCCCATGCCGTTCCTCGCCGACGACGGTGCACCGCTCGCCGAGCTGGGGCTCGCGCAACGACCGGCGGATGCCTCGCGGTTCGAGCTGACCGAGGCGTTCGCCTACCTCGACCCCGAGACGGGTCGCCGGTATCGGGTGCCCGCCCGCGGCGAGGCATCCCCGCCGCTCGCCGGCTTCTCGACCGACCTCGCCTCGGTGCCGACGCCGCTCTGGGGCATGATCGCGAGCTACGGGCGCCAGTCGGCGCCGGCCGTGCTGCACGACGCGCGCTCGCGCGAGGCCGACGCGCTCGGCGACCGACGGGCGGCGCTCGAGCAGCGGCGGGAGGACGACCGGGTGTTCCGCACGGCGCTGCGCGAGCAGGGCGTGCCGCGCCTGCGGGCCCGGCTCATGTGGGCGTGGGTCTCGGCCGATCGCGAGCGCTGGTTCGGCGGAGCCCGGGGGTGGGCCCTCGTGGTGCAGGCCGTCGTCGGTGCGCTCGTGCTCGTCGCGGCCTCGGTCGCCGCGTTCTGGTACCCGGCCTGGCTGCTCGCCTGGCCGGTGGTCGCGCTCGCCGTGCTCGTGCACGGCCGGCTGGCGGGACTCGTCGCGACGCTGACCTTCTCGATCGCCCTGCTGGGGCCGCTCGTGCTCGTGCAGCTCGCGGCGCTGCTGCCCTTCCGGCTGCTCGAGGCGCTCGTCGAGCTGGTGACGGGCGGCGACCCGCGCGGGGTCTGGCGGCCGACGCTCCGGCCCTGAGTCAGCGTCGGGCGGCGCGGCGGCGGAGCGAGCCGTAGCCGCGCATGAGCTGCGGGACGACGACGTAGACCGCCGTCGGCACCACGACGAGCGTGAGCACGAGCGCGCGCAGCACGGGGTGCCACGACTCGGCGACCGGTGCGAGCGCGAGCATGCCGACGGCGACGAGGGGGAAGATCGCCAGCCACGTGATGATCGCCCGGACATGGACGGAGGGCGGCGCGGCGGGTGCGGGTGCGACTGTGGGTGCGCCTGTGGGTGCGGGGGCCTGGGCGGCGACGGGATGCGTCGGGACGGTGGTGTCCATGGGTGCTGCTCCTCAATTTCCAACTGAATGGTTGTAATTGAAGCACGACGAGCATTGAATCGCAACTGTTCAGTTGGAAATTGCTAGGATGGCCGCATGGCCTGGGACACCGAGCGCACGAAACGCCTCCTGCTCGACGCGGCGACCGAGGAGTTCAGCGCGCACGGCCTCGCTGGGGCGCGCATCGATCGCATCGCGGCTTCGGCCGGGGTCAACAAGGAGCGCATCTACCAGTACTTCGGCAAGAAGGACGAACTGTTCGAGACGGTCCTCGCGACGAGGCTCCGGGCCACGATGGACGACGTGCCGATGACGGGCGAGGGCCCCGAGGCCGTCGGCGACTACGCCGGCAGGCTCTTCGACCACCACATCGCCGACGGAGTCATCCCGAGGCTCGTCGCCTGGGAGGGGCTCGAACTCGGCACCGCGCCCGCAGCGGGTGCGGAGCGCCGCCGCTACCACGAGGAGAAGGCCGAGCGCTTCGCCGGCATGCTGCCCGGGGTCGACCGCGACGCCGCCGGCGAGCTGCTGCTCACGATCGTCACGCTCGTCAACGGCTGGCCGGTGCTCGCGCAGCTCGACGAGCTGCTCGTGCCGGGTGCCGGCGGACGCGCCGCCGGTCGCGCCGCGCGGGTCGGGCGGCGGCGCGCCGCGATCGTCGACATGGCGACGGCGGCAGCCAGGTCGGCGCTCGCGGGAGCGTGACCCGGCCGCACGCGAGCCGCCCGCCGAGGTTCAGGGACAACCCTGATCCTCGACGGGCGGCCGCTGCGTAGCGTTGACCTCAGATCGTCGCCGCGGCATTGCAGGGGGAACTGTCACCGCGGACGACGGCGATCGCGGCCGGCCGGCACCTCGGACCCGAAACGAGGTGCGGGCCGGCTTCCCCGTTCTCCCGCGATCAGCCCTTCGGCCCCGCCTTGCGCTCGAGTTCGAGCGTGCGCGACGTCTCGGCATTGCCCGCCGCGTCGACCGCGCGGTACTCGATCGTCGTCACCGACTTGCCGACCTGGATCGGGCCCGAGTACGGCTGGAACCCGCCGTCGCCGGTGCGGTACTCGATGCGGTCGACGCCCGACGTCGCGTCCGTGGCGGCCAACGTCACGCTGCGCTTCTTCGTGTCGACCTTCGCCGTCGTGACGGGGTCGACCGTGTCGCGCCGGACGGTGAGCGTGGCTTCGTCGGAGACGTTGCCCGATGCATCGGTCGCGCGGGCCGTGACGGTGGTCGCACCCTCGGCGGTGATCGCGATCGCCCCCGTGTAGGGCTGCCAGCCGGACCCGGTCGAGATCTCGATCGAGGGCGCCGCGTCGACCTCGTCGGTCGCGGTCGCGGTGACGGTGACCCCGCCCGTGAACCAGCCGCTCTCGGGCACGTCGGGCGAGGTGGCGAGCGCGACCGTCGGCGCAGCACCGTCGGGCACGACGGGGTGCGTGCGGAAGGCGTCGACGATCATGTAGCTGCCCGACTTCATCGTGCCGGTGATCGTGTGCACGCCCGGCTCGAGGTCGTCGATCGAGAGCACCGTCTGCTGGTGCAGTCGGGTCGGGTTCGCGAACGACTGCGTCTTCAGGAACTCGCCGTCGATGCTGATGTCGACGTTGCCGAGGTCGCTGTTGATCTGCGACACCACGTCGATGCCGGTGCCGTGGAACGTCAACTCCCACGAGTCGCCGAGGTTCTGCGTCGCGTCGATGTCGTCGAGCCAGGCCCCGCCGCCGCCGCGCGCGGCGTCGCGCCAGAGCCAGGTCTCGCGTGTCGGCGATGCGGCCGTGCGGTAGACGACGCCCGAGGTGTTGTTGAGCAGCTCGGGCTCGGTCGGCTTGGTGAGCGTGATCGTGACGTCGGTCGAGGCGCGTCGCACGCCGAGCGTGATCGGCTCGCCGGCGGGCAGGGCGTTGTACGCCTGCCAGAAGGAGTTCCGCTGCTCGGTGACGGCGGTGCCGTTGATCGTGCGCACGAGGTCGTCGGCCTTGAGGCCCGCGGCCTCCGCGACGCTGCCGCCGGGAACGGCGACGAACTTCACGCCCTTGAAGTCGCTGATCGCGTACGACGACTGCTCGGCGGTCGTGGTGATGTTCGCGATGCTGCCGCCCCAGAGCCGCTCGACGTACTTGCGCCTCGCGAGCTCGATCGGGTCGGGCGCCGTGGTGCCGGTCGGGAGCACCGCCTCGGGCGGCAGCGCGCCTCCCGGTGCGCCGAAGCCCGTCATCGGGATGTTCTCGTAGCCGAGGGCGACCGCGGGCGAGGCATCCCCGACGGTGAAGTCGTAGTCGCCCGTGGGGTCGGTGCTCGTGAATGCGGGGTCGCCGACCTTGGAATCGCGGTCGAGGCCCGCCGCGTACCAGCTCGTCGCAGTGTTGAGCGAGCTGCCGTCGACCGAGAGCTTCTCGGTGACGCCGCCGCGCGGCCGGATGTCGATCGCCGCCCCTGCGTTCCAGAACAGGTTCTTGCCGATCGCGTACTGGGCGCGGGCCGGGTCGTTGAGCACGTTGTCGTAGGGGATGCGTCCGAGCGTGATGTTGTGGTCGATCTCGTCGCCGCCGGGCATGTAGCTCACCTGCTCGTAGGTAGACCCGTCGAGGATGAGGTTGTTGCGGAGCGTGCGGTCGAAGCCGTCGCGCAGCTTCACGCCGCCCTTCAGCAGCACGTTGTTCGTCATGACGAAGTTCGAGGAGCCGTCGTCGAGGTCGATCGCCCAGTCGCCGTCGTGCCAGAAGCGGTTGTGGTCGATCGTGATCGGCTCGATCGTGTCGAGCTTCATCATCTCCCGCGCCTGCTCGGCGGTGAGGGCGCCGCCCGTGTTGCCCATGAACTCGACGCCGTCGGCGAGGCTCGCGAACGCGTTGTTCGCGGCGCCCGTCTTCCAGAACCGGGTGCGGCCCCACGCGTTGATCGAGCCGTTGTCGCCCGTCTCGCGCACGCAGTCGAAGATGTCGTTGTCCTGCACGAGGTGCCCGCCCCACGTGGTGTCGGAGAAGTTCAGGCAGGCGCGCGGGCTGTCGGACAGCGAGTTGCCGCGCACCGTGACGCCGAGGGCCATCGAGATGTTGACGGAGGACGTCTGCTTCTCGTACCGCCCGTTGTTGCGCATGATGTTGCCCTCGATGAGCACGTCGCGCGGGTAGTCCTCGGTCTTCGGTCCGGCTTCGAGATCGGTGATGCGCGGGGTCGTGAAGTAGTTGCCCGCGTAGTCGCGCACGGCGGCGGGGGATCCGACGACGTGCACATCGGTGGCGCCGTTGTCCTCGAACCGGCTCGCGGTGATCTTCGTACCGCTGTTGTACCCGTCGAGGAAGACGCCGTTGCCGCCGAGGTCGGTGAAGGACGAGCCGGCGAACGTGACGTCCCGGCTGTTCTTCACGGTGGCCGCGCCCTTGCGGACGACCGACCAGTCGCCGCGCGCGAGGCTCTCGAAGGTGCTGTCGAAGAGCGTGCGGTGGGTTCGCTCGAAGGCCAGGTTCTCGAAGGCGATGTCGTGGATCGGGGCGGCGGGCGAGTCGCCCGTGAGCGTCACGAGCTCGTGGAGCTCGCCGACCTCGACGGTCGCGGCGCCGAGGTCGACGCCCGCGGCGGGCTTCAGGTAGAGCTTGTTCGCCTCGCGGTCGAGATACCACTCGTTCGCGGCGTCGAGCTCCTCGCGGATGTTCTCGACCATCACGGCGCCGCTGTTCATCGGCAGGCCCGAGCCGCAGTCCTGCGGGCGGTTGTTGTCGCCGACGAAGTCGAGCTGCAGGGCATCGGCGCTGCGTCCCTCGATCGTGAACGACACGCTGCCCCAGTCGTGGCAGTGCATCGCCCTGACGTAGCCGGTGGTCGGCTCCGCCCAGCCGGCCGAGCGGGTGTTGAGCGTCGCCATCGTGGTCGTGCCCTCGAGGCGCTTGGCCGTTGCGTCCCAGTTGGGGTAGCGCGCCATGACCTGGCGGGCGTCGTCGACGAAGAGCTCGTCGAAGTCGATGCCGGCCGGCACGTCGGTGACCATGACGCCCGGGTCGGATGCGGTCGGCGTCCACGCGCCGGTGAGCTTGCGCCCGCCGTTCAGCGTCGCGCCGTCGCCTGCGCCGACCCAGCGGACGGGGGCCGCCTCGCTGCCCGAGTCGGCGTTCGTGAGCGCGAGCGTGTCGTCGAGGTAGTACTCGCCCTCGGCGAGCTGCACCGTGACCGGCGCACCGCCGGGGAGAGCGTCGCGCACGAGCTCCTGCGCCCGCGCGAGCGACTTCACGGATGCCTCGGCCGAGTCGCCGGTCGCGGCGTCGTCGCCGTCCGGGGCGACGTAGACCGTGACGGCCTCGGCGGCGTGCGCCGGCACGGCGGTGAGGGTCGACAGGGCGAGCGCGGCGAGTCCTGCGCCGGCGATCGTCTGCAGGAGGCGGCGCGCCCGTCGGGGCGGGCGCGATGGTGCGGCGATCTGTTCTGACACTGGGGAACTCCCTTGTCCGTCGTGCGTGGCGAGCCGAGAACCGGCATAAACATCGGATCTATCGCGGCTTACGCTAGGGGCATTCTTCGCAGGCGTCAATGAATCCGGCGAATGCCAGTGGCGATACCTCCGATGTCAGGACCGGTCGGGAGTCCAGCGAGCGGGCGAGGCGGCGTGCCGTGACAGACTCGACGGATGACCCAGCCCCTGCTCGACCGCGCGCCGCGCCCGTACGATGCCGACGCGATGTACGACGCCTTCGTCGAGTGGGCCGACGACCGCGGCTTCGCCCTGTACCCGGCGCAGGACGAGGCGGCCATCGAGATCGTGTCGGGCGCGAACGTCATCCTCTCGACGCCCACCGGCACCGGCAAGTCGCTCGTCGCCGTCGCCGCCCACGCGACGTGCGTCGCCCGCGGTGGCCGCTCGTACTACACGGCGCCGATCAAGGCGCTCGTGAGCGAGAAGTTCTTCCAGCTCGTCGAGGTCTTCGGGGCGGCGAACGTCGGCATGGTCACGGGCGACAGCTCGGTGAACGCCGACGCCCCGATCATCTGCTGCACCGCCGAGATCCTCGCGAACCTCGCGCTGCGCCACGGCGCCGACGCCGACGTCGACCAGGTGGTCATGGACGAGTTCCACTTCTACGGCGACCCCGACCGCGGCTGGGCATGGCAGGTGCCGCTGATCACGCTGCCGCGGGCGCAGTTCGTGCTCATGTCGGCGACCCTCGGCGACGTCGAGGCGATCGCCGACGACCTCTCGCGGCGCACCGGCCGGCCCACCGCGCAGGTCACGGGTGTCGAACGCCCCGTCCCGCTCCACTTCTCGTACGCGAAGACGCCGGTGCAGGAGACCGTCGAAGACCTGCTCGCGACCCGACAGGCTCCCGTCTACATCGTGCACTTCTCGCAGGCGGCGGCGATGGAGCGGGCTCAGGCACTGTCGTCGATCCGCGTCGTCACGCGCGAGCAGCGCGACGAGATCGCCGAGGCGATCGGCGGGTTCCGCTTCACGACGGCCTTCGGCAAGACGCTCTCGAGGCTCGTCCGGGCGGGAATCGGCGTGCACCACGCGGGGATGCTCCCTCGCTACCGCCGGCTCGTCGAGACCCTCGCCCAGCGCGGCCTGCTGCGGGTCATCTGCGGCACCGACACGCTCGGCGTCGGCATCAACGTGCCCATCCGCTCGGTGCTCATCACCGCGCTCTCGAAGTTCGACGGCCAGCGGATGCGCCAGCTCAGCGCGCGCGAGTTCCACCAGATCGCGGGGCGGGCCGGCCGCGCCGGGTACGACACCGCGGGCACCGTCGTCGTGCTCGCGCCCGACCACGAGATCGAGAACGAGGTCGCACTGCGCAAGGCCGGCGACGACCCGAAGAAGCTCAAGAAGGTCGTGCGCAAGAAGGCCCCGGCGGGCTTCGTGACCTGGAGCGAGGTCTCGTTCGACCGGCTCATCACCGCCGTGCCCGAGGCGCTCACGCCGCACCTGCAGCTCACGGCGGCCATGCTCATCAACGTGATCGCGCGCGGCGGCGACGTCGTCGGCGACATCCGCGCCCTCGTGTTCGACAACCACGAGACGCGTGCCCGCCGCTTCGAGCTCGCGCGCCGTGCGCTCGAGATCCTGCGCACGCTGCGCGACGCGGGCGTCGTGGTGATCGCGCCGGTCGCTTCGTCGAGCGTGTCCGTTTCCGCCGACGGTGCCCGTGCCGACGGCCACACCCGGTCGGAACGGAATCACTCGGCGGGCGGCGGGCTCGGCGTCGAGCTGCACCTCACCGTCGAGCTGCAGCCGAACTTCGCACTCAACCAGCCGCTGTCGCCGTTCGCGCTCGCGGCGATCGAGCTGCTCGACCCCGCGTCGACCGGCACGGCGAACGACGGCGTCGGAACCGGGCACTACGCCCTCGACGTCGTCTCGATCATCGAGTCGACGCTCGACGACCCGCGGCCGATCCTCTCGCAGCAGCAGTTCAAGGCGCGTGGCGAGGCGGTCGCCGCCATGAAGCAGGACGGCATCGAGTACGAGCAGCGCATGGAGGCGCTCGAGGAGGTGACCTGGCCGAAGCCGCTCGACGAACTGCTGCACCAGGCGTTCGAGACCTTCGCGTCGAGCCAGCCGTGGGTGCGCGACTTCGAGCTCTCGCCGAAGTCGGTCGTGCGCGACATGTTCGAGCGCAGCATGTCGTTCGGAGAATACGTCTCGTACTACCAGCTCGCCCGCAGCGAGGGCCTGGTGCTGCGCTACCTCTCCGACGCGTTCCGCGCCGTGCGCCAGACGGTGCCCGACGACGCGAAGGACGAGGAGCTCTACGACCTCATCGAATGGCTCGGCGAACTCGTGCGCCAGGTCGACTCGAGCCTCGTCGACGAGTGGGCCGAGCTCATCGATCCGGCCGCCCACCTGCCCGAGGACGAGCGGGCCGTCGTCCCGCCGGCGCCCCCGTCGGTCGTCACGAACCGGCGCGCGTTCACGGTTCTCGTGCGCAACGAGCTGTTCCGCCGGGTGCAGCTCGCGGCCCTCGAGCGCGACGACGAGCTCGCCGAGCTCGACCCCGAGGCGGGCTGGCCCGGCGCGCTCGACCGGTACTACGCCGAGCACGACGAGATCGGCACGGGGCCGGCGGCCAGGTCGCCGCGCATGGTCGCCATCGACGAGTCGGATGCCTCGAGCGGCATGTGGCGGGTCGAGCAGACCATCGACGACCCGGCCGGCGACCACGACTGGCGCATCCGAGCCGACGTCGACCTCGAGGCGTCGGTCGAGGAGGGCGTCGCCGTCGTGCGGGTCACCGAGGTCGTGAGGCTCTGACGTTCGGCCGCTGGTTGAGGAGCTCCGGCGCGGAGCCGCGATGCGCCTCGACCCGGTGAGCCCTCGCCGAGACCGGGTCAGTGGTTTCGATACGCGTCCGATGTCGTCGGGCGCTGCCCGACCGGTGGAGGTGGTCGGGTCGCGCCCTCACGCGACCGCGAGCATGCCCGCCGCCACGAGCGCGAGCACGAGGCCGGCCCATTGCACGGGCGCGATGCGCTCCTTCAGTACGAGCGCTGCGAGCAGGATGGTGCCGGCCGGGTACATGGCGCCGAGCACTGCCGCGATCGCCAGCTCACCGGCGCGGATGCCGAGCAGCAGGAGCGTGTTGGCGGCGGCGTTGACGAGCCCGCAGGCGATCGCGATGCGCAGGCCGGTCCGGCGGTGCGCGGCGACGGCATCGAGCTGGGCGTCGTCGCGCCGAGGCATCCTTGCCGCCCGCGACCGCGCCGGCAGTGCGAGCGCCCCGGCGACCGCGAACATGATCGCCGCGGTCACCGCGCTGTTGACGAGCAGCGGCCACAGCCCGCTCTCGTCGGCGGTCTGGTCGATGATGATGAAGAACGCCCCGATCGCGGCGCCCGACCCGATGCCCATCACGATGCCGGTGATGCTCGGCCTGACCGCGCCGCGCTCGGGCACGAAGCCCACGAGCACGACTGCGACGAGCGCGATGCCGAGCGCCCAGTACGCGAGGGGGCCGAGCGAGCCGCCCGTCGCGAGCCCCCAGGCCATGGGCACGACGGCCGAGACGAGCGCGGTGAGCGGCGAGAGGATCGACATCGGCCCGATCGCGAGGCACGCGTAGAGCAGGCCGATCGCGACCGCGCCGGCGACGCCGGCCGCCGCGCCCCACCAGAGGTCGGCCGGGGCGCGCACGCCCCCGATCAGCGGCGCCGCGATGGCGAGGGCGACGAGGCCCGCGAGCCCGGAGACCGCCGTCGCGAGCACCGCGCCGAGGCGTTTCGCCGCGAGTCCGCCGAGGAAGTCGGCCGAGCCGAAGACGAAGGCTCCGGTGAGCGACAGGACGGCGGTCAGCATGGTCGATCCAGCGTATCGGGCGCCGTCGTTGCTCATTCGCGCGGGGTTCATCGGGGGCTCTGCTCATCTGAGCAGCGGTCACGGATTCCGTTATGAAATCGCGGCGAACGGGGCCTGAATCCCCTTGGCAGGGCCTGAGGCCGGTCATAGGCTACGGGACATCGCCCCGCCGCCGGCGCGCTCGACTCGGTGCCGTATCCGAGGTGGAGGTGTGATCGTCCTATGAGGAGAGTCATGCAACGTCGCACAATCAACTGCTTGTCCGCGGTGGCCCTGGCCGCTGCGGGCTCGCTCGTCGCCGGGGTGCTCGGCGCCGCGCCCGCGTTCGCCGCGGTCGACGGCTCGGGTGTCGTGATCAACGAGGTCTACGCGCGCGGCGGCAGCGCGAACCAGCCGTTTCAGAACAAGTTCGTCGAGCTCTACAACCCGACGAATGCCGACGTCTCGCTCTCGGGATGGTCGATCCAGTACCGCTCGGCGACGAGCACCGGCGCCTCGAGCGGGGTCGGCGCACTGACCGGCACCATCGAGTCGGGCGGGTACTACCTCATCGGCCTGAACAGCAACGGCGGCACCGGTGCGGCGCTGCCCACCCCCGACGCCTCGTTCTCGGTGGCGCCGAGCGGCACGACGGGTTCGCTCTTCCTCGCGAAGACCGCTTCGGCGATCAACCCGGGCAACGGCTCGGTCGTGAACAACCCGCAGGTCGCCGACTACGTCGGCTACGGCGGCTCGCTGAACTTCGAGACGGCCGCCGCGGCCTACCCGGGCTCCAACTCCGACCCCGGCAGCATCGTCCGCACGAACTTCAAGGACACCGACGACAACTCGAAGGACTTCTCCTTCACGACGACCCCGACGCCGCAGAACTCGGGCAGCCCGGGCGGCCCGGTGCTGCCGGTCGCCAAGACGATCGCCCAGATCCAGGGCACCGACGTCGCCGCGAGCCCGCTCGTCGGCCAGGCCGTCGTGACCGAGGGCGTCGTCACGGCCGACCACCGCGTCGGCGGCTACGACGGCATCTTCATCCAGACTCCCGGCCCCGACATCACGCCCAAGGCCTCCGACGGCGTCTTCGTCTATCTCCACGGCGAGAACCCCGGCGTCGAGATCGGCGACAAGGTGCGCGTCACGGGCACCGTCGAGGAGTTCAACGGCCAGACCCAGCTCCGGCCCGCCACGGCGGCCGACGTCGAGCTCGTGCAGGCGGATGCAGGGCTTCCCGCGCCCACCAAGCTCCCCGCGACGGCCGTCGGCAACGCGGCGCGCGAGGTCTTCGAGGGAATGCTCGTCGTGCCCGACGGCACCTACAAGGTCATCTCGAGCCACAACCTCAATCGGTTCGGCGAGCTCTGGCTGAACGCGGGCACCGCCATGCCGGTCAAGTCGACCGAGACGCAGCGCCCGGGCACCAAGGCGGCGAGCGACATCGCCGCGGCGAACAGGGCGAGCCGCATCCTGCTCGACGACGGCTACAGCATCGCCGTGCGCAACTCGAACGGCACCGACAACCCGGCTCACCCGGGCGACCAGCCCTACTTCACGAAGGGCACCGTCGTGCGCAACGGCGACGTCGCGAGCTTCCCTGCGTCGGGCTACGTGCTCGGCTGGGGCTTCAACGAGTGGCGCCTGCAGCCGCGGACCCCGATCAACGACGCGAGCCCGGCTTCGGTGAAGCCGACGTTCGCGAGCGTCGACGCCGCGGGCAAGGTCATCGGCAACCCGCGTCCCACCACCGCTCCCGCGGTCGGCGGCGACATCACGGTCGCGTCGTTCAACGTGCTCAACTACTTCACGACGCTCACGTCCGAGAACTCGGAGGCGCGCGGCGCGGACACCGCAGAGGAGTTCGCGGTGCAGAAGGCCAAGATCGTCAAGGCGATCAACGGCCTCGACGCCGACGTCGTGGCGCTCCAGGAGATCGAGAACTCGGCGGCGCTCGGCGAGACGCCCGACGAGGCGCTCGCGAACCTCGTCGCGGGGCTCAACAGCGCGGCGGGTGCCGGCACGTGGAAGTACGTGACGACGCCTGAGGCGCTGCACGACGCCGCGATCACCGACGTCATCACGAACGCCATCATCTACAAGCCCGCCACGGTGAAGCCGAGCGGCGAGGCGCAGACGATCATCGACGAGACCGTGTGGGACATCGCGCGCGAGCCGATCGCCCAGACGTTCAAGTACGGCAAGCAGTTCGTGACCGTCATCGCGAACCACTTCAAGTCGAAGAGCGGCACCGACCCGTCGCCCGAGCCCGGGCAGGACGCCTTCAACGACGAGCGCGTGAAGCAGGCCGAGTCGCTGCTCGCGTTCGCGAACTCGCTCTCCGAGGACCGCAAGAACGCGATCTACCTCGTGGGCGACTTCAACTCGTACGCCAAGGAGGACCCGATCAAGGTCTTCACCGACGCGGGCTGGACCGACCTCGTGTTCAGCAGGGCGCGCGGTCAGTACACCTACTCGTTCGACGGCGAGCTCGGCTCGCTCGACCACGTGATCGCCTCGCCCGCCGCGGCGAGCCGGGTGCAGAAGACCGCGGTCTGGTCGATCAACTCGCCCGAGTGGGCCGGTCGCGAGTACTGGGGCCCCGCCGCAGAGACGGTGGCCGAGGCGACGCCGTTCCGCTCGAGCGACCACGACCCGATCCTCGTCGGCGTCGGCTCGGAGGCCGTGCCCGGCAAGGTCGACATCGACCTCGTCACGGTCAACGACTTCCACGGTCGCATCGAGCAGTCGGCCCCGTCGGGCGGCATCGCGGCGCTCTCGAGCGCGGTGAAGCAGATCCGCGCCGGCAACCCGAACACCGTGTTCGCGGCCGCCGGCGACATGATCGGCGCCTCCACCTTCACGTCGTTCATCCAGAAGGACGAGCCGACCATCAAGGCGCTCAACGCCGCCGGTCTCGACGTCAGCTCGGTCGGCAACCACGAGTTCGACCAGGGCTTCGCAGACCTGACCGAGCGCGTGATGCCGATGGCCGACTGGGAGTACCTCGGTGCCAACATCCGTGACAAGGCGACGGGCGACGCCGCCCTGCCCGAGTACTTCACGCAGACGTTCGACGGTGTGACCATCGGCTTCGTCGGTGCGGTCACCGACGAGCTCGAGTCGCTCGTGAGCCCGGCCGGCATCGCCGACATCACGGTCGAGGACCCGACCGAGGCGATCAACCGGGTGGCCGACCAGCTGAGCGACGGCAACGACGAGAACGGCGAGGCCGACATCGTGGTGGCCCTCGTGCACGAGGGTGCTGCGACGGTCGAGAAGTCGTCGGCGGTCGACGGCGCTTCGCGCTTCGGCAAGATCGTGCTCGGTGTCGATGCGAACGTCGACGCGGTCGTCTCGGGCCACACGCACCTCGCCTACAACCACGTCATCACCACCGCGGACTCGCCGGCGTTCAAGCACGCGCCCATGCCGGTGATCTCGAGCGGACAGTACGGCGAGCGGTTCAGCAAGATGGACATCCAGTGGGACCGCAAGACCAAGACGTTCACGATGAAGAACGAGATCTTCAGCCTCATGGACGGCACCACGCCGCTCTTCGCCGACGACCCGGCCGTGAAGCCCATCGTCGACGACGCGGTGAAGGTCGCCGACGAGCTCGGCAGCGTGCCGCTCGGCACGGCCGACGGGGCGTTCGGTCGAGCCGTCGCCTCCGACCCGGCCGGTGCCTCGTCGTTCCCCGAGAACCGCGGCGGTGAGTCCACGCTCGGCAACCTGGTCGCCGATGCGCAGCTCTGGTCGCTGAACGAGGATCGCCAGGACAAGGTCGACGTCGCCTTCATGAACCCGGGCGGCCTCCGCGCCGACCTGGCCTCGGGCACGGTCACGTACCGGCAGGCGGCCAACGTGCAGCCGTTCGCGAACACCCTCGTGACGCTGAACCTCACCGGAGCGCAGATCAAGCAGGTCCTCGAGGAGCAGTGGCAGCCCACCGGATCGTCGCGTCCGTTCCTGAAGCTCGGTGTCAACAAGGAGTTCACGTACACCTACGACCCCACCGTCCCGCCCGGATCGCCGCACATCACGGAGATGCGCCTGAACGGTGAGCTGATCGACCTGTCCGCGACGTACCTCGTGGGGGCGAACTCGTTCCTCGCTGCCGGTGGTGACAACTTCTTCACCCTCGGCAAGGGCACGAACAAGGCCGACTCCGGCAAGATCGACCTCGAGTCGATGGTCGACTATCTCGCGGCCGCGCCGAACCAGACGGTCAAGCCCGACACCGCCCAGCGCGCGGTCGGCGTCGACGTCCAGGGCGACGGCACCTACGCGCCGGGCGAGATCGTCACGGTGCTGCTGTCGTCGCTCGACTTCAGCCGAAGCGAGACGGCGGCCGGCACCGTCGTGATCTCGCAGGGTGGAGCGCAGCTCGCCACGGCTCCGGTCGTGCGGGCCTACACCCCGACGGTCGACGAGATCGGCAAGGCCACCGTCACGTTCGCGGTCCCCGCGGGCGCGAGCGGCCAGACGCGGTTCGACATCACGGTGCCCACGACCGGCACGGTGAGCTCGTTCACGCTGAACGTCGGCTGACCCGAATCCGACGTGGAGGGGGCCGGGTGCATGCGCACCCGGCCCCCTTCGCATGGCCGTGGCCGCCGGGGTGCCTCCCGTCCTCCACAGCCGCCCGGATGCTCCAGGCCGAGGCAGGCCCGCCCGAGGCCAGCCGGTACGTCGGGGGCGCTCAGTAGACTCGTCGGGTGAGCAGCAGCGCCGAACCAGACTGGGCCGACGAGGTCCCGTTCGACCTCGACGAGCTCGCTCCACCGCCCGACGACGAGTGGGCTCCGCCCCCGCCTCCCGACGAGTACCGCGGCGGTGCCGTCGAGTGGGCGACGGCGCAGGCGGGCCCGGCGACGCCCCCGGCGGGCCTCGGTCGGCCCGCGGTGAGCCGTCCGGCCGGGCACGAGGCATCCGGTCTGCAGCGGCCCGCCGTCGCCGCACCCGCCAGGTTCGAGAGCGCGCTCGAAGCGCTGCACACCGTCTTCGGCTACGACGCGTTCCGCGGCGAGCAGGCGGCGATCATCGAGCAGGTCGCCTCGGGCGGCGACGCCGTCGTGCTCATGCCGACCGGCGGCGGCAAGAGCCTCTGCTACCAGATCCCGGCGCTCCTGCGCGAGGGCACGGGCGTCGTCGTGTCGCCGCTCATCGCCCTCATGCACGACCAGGTCGACGCGCTCGTGCGCAACGGCGTGCGCGCGGCCTACCTCAACTCGAGCCAGCAGCCGGCCGAGCGCGCCGCCGTCGAGCGGGCCTACCTCGCCGGCGAGCTCGACCTGCTCTACATCGCGCCCGAGCGGCTGGGCACCGAGTCGGCCAAGCAACTGCTCGCCCGCGGCACGGTCGCGCTCTTCGCGATCGACGAGGCGCACTGCGTCGCGCAGTGGGGCCACGACTTCCGGCCCGACTACCTCGCGCTCTCCGAGCTCGCCGACCGCTGGCCCGAGGTGCCCCGCATCGCGCTCACCGCGACGGCCACCGAGGCGACGCACCGTGAGATCACCGAGCGACTCTCGCTCGGCGGGGCGAAGCACTTCGTGTCGAGCTTCGACCGCCCGAACATCCAGTACCGCATCGCGCCGAAGCTCGAGGTGCGCCGTCAGCTGCTCGACTTCGTGCGCAGCGAGGGGGTCGACGCCTCGGGCAACCCGGTGCCGGGCATCGTCTACGCGCTGAGCCGTGCGAGCACCGAGAAGATCGCGGCGTTCCTCGCGGCGAACGGCGTGAACGCGCTGCCGTACCACGCGGGCCTCGACGCCGAGCTGCGGCGCACGACGCAAGACCGCTTCCTCCGCGAAGACGGCATCGTCGTCGTCGCGACGATCGCGTTCGGCATGGGCATCGACAAGCCCGACGTGCGCTTCGTCGCCCACGTCGACCTGCCCAAGTCGGTCGAGGGCTACTACCAAGAGACGGGGCGAGCCGGCCGAGACGGGGCGCCGGCGACGGCGTGGCTGGCGTACGGGCTGCAAGACGTCGTGCAGCAGCGGCGCATGATCGACGAGAGCCCGGGCGACCTCGCGCACCGGCGTCGCATGTCGGCCCACCTCGACGCGATGCTCGCGCTCTGCGAGACCGTGCAGTGCCGCCGTCAGAACCTGCTCGCCTACTTCGGCGAGCCGTCCGAGCCGTGCGGCAACTGCGACACGTGCCTCGAGCCGCCCGCCTCGTGGGACGGCACAGTGCCCGCCCAGAAGCTCATGTCGACGATCGTGCGGCTCAAGCGCGAGCGGCGCCAGCAGTTCGGCGCAGGGCACCTCATCGACATCCTCCGCGCGAAAGAGACGCCCCGCGTGCGCCAGTACGGCCACGACGACCTCTCGACGTGGGGGCTCGGGCAAGACCTCAGCGACCAGCAGTGGCGCGGGGTCGTGCGCCAGCTGCTCGCGCAGGGGCTGCTCGCCACCCAGGGCGAGTACGGCACCCTCACCATCACCGACGCGGCGGCCGAGGTGCTGTCGGGGCGGCGCAGCGTCATGCTCCGCACCGAGGTCGAGCGTGCGCCCCGCTCGCGTGCGAAGGCGGCCCCCGCGGCCGCCGACCTCGAGCCCGCCCAGGCCGAGCTGTTCGAACGGCTCCGCGCCTGGCGCGCCGGAGAGGCTCGCGAGCAGGGGGTTCCCGCGTACATCGTCTTCGGCGACGCGACGCTGCGTGCGGTCGCGGTCGCGAAGCCGGCGAGCCTCGCCGAGCTCGACGGCATCACGGGCATCGGCGCCAAGAAGCGCGAGGCCTACGGCGAGGCGCTCATCTCCGTGGTCGGCGAGAGCGCCGCCTGAGGCCGTCGGCGCCGGTCGCGTCGCGTCGCTTCGGTCGTGGGGCGTCGGTCGTGCGGCCTCAGACCGCCGACGGGATGTCTCGGGGCGCGCGCCCCTCGGCCGGCCCGAGCACGTCGTCGAGGTGCCGCCGAAGCAGTCGGGCGACCCCGACGGCCGGGTCGTAGAGCGACTGGATCTGCAGGCCGTCCCACACGGCGAGGAGCCAAGCGGCCTCGCTGCCGGGGTCACGATCCGGCGCGAGCGAGCCCTCGTCGCGCGCGCCCTGCAGCAGGCTCGCGAAGTAGCGGCGCGTCTCGCGGAAGCGGTGCGCGAAGTACTCGTGGGCCGGATGTCCCGGCGTCGCGCCCTCGCACGACAGCACGGCGTAGAGCTCGACGAGTCCCGGGTGCGCTGCGGCCGTGCGCTCGGCCGTCGCCGGGAGCGATCGCAGACGATCGGTGGCTCCGCCGCGCGCTGGGGCGCCGCCGGTGATCGTGAGCCGGTCGCGGTGCCGGAGCACCTCGGTGAGGAGTTCGGCCTTCGAGCCGACGTGATGCAACAGGGTGGCTTTGGAGATGCCGGTGCGGCCGGCGATCGCGGCGAGGCTCGTGCCCGTGAAACCGTCGCGGGCGAACAGCTCGGTCGCCGCCTCGACGATCGCCTCGTGACGCCTGGCGCCGCGCGCGCTGGCTGCAGGGCGCTGCGGCGCGCCGGCACCGGTCGCGGTGCCGCCGCCTGCCCCGGGCGGTTCCGGCTGCTCGAGCAGCACCGTCGGCGCGAGCATGCCGCCCGCGCCCTCCGGTGCGGTGCGGGCGCCCGGCCCGGTCGGCCCGCCCGGCCCGGTCGGCCCGCCCGGCCCGGTTGGCCCGCCCGGCCCGGTTGGCCCGCCCGGCCCGGTCGGCTCGCCCGGCCCGCCCGGCCGGGCCGTGTCCGACGAGGGCGTTCGGGCCGGCGCTCCCATGAGCCGCCGTTCGCGCGCCTCGAGTTCGCCGACGAGGTCGATCGAATCGGGGGCGTAGCGCTGCTGCACCTGCAGCCCGTCCCACCCGGCGATGAGCAGGGTCGCCGACCAGGAGGCATCCGATGCCGCGACAGCCGCCCTCGCCACGAGCTCATCCGCGATCGACGCGCGAACCCGGGCGTAGCGGGCCCGCATCATGTCGTGGGCGGGGTGCGACCTGCTCGTCGCCTCCCCCGAGAGCGCGGTGAACAGTTCGAGATAGCCCGGTGCGGCCGCGTTGCGGCGGGCGAGCGCGGCGGCACCGAGCGTGCCGACCGGCACGGGCTCGTGTTCGATCCAGTCGGCGTTCGCGTCGTCGAGTCGCTCGACGACGGCGCCGAGCAGTGCGTCGAGCGACGCGTAGTGGCGCAGGACGCCGGGATGGGAGAGGCCGGCCCGCTCGGCGACATCGCGCAGCGACACCGCGGCGATGCCCTGTTCGACGAAGGCCGCCTGCGCCGCGTCGAGGATGCGCGCACGAGTGAGCGCCGACCTCGCCTGCCGGGTCGGTGCGACGGCGCCGTCGAGCGAACGCGCACCGCCGCCGGTCGCTTCGTCGTGCTTGCCCACGACACGACGCTATCGGTCCGTGGCGTTCCATCCGTCTTTTTGTTACCAATCGGTCGAAAACGGGCTAGGCTCGGTGGCCGACGCCCGATCAGGGTGCCCCGAACCCGAAAGGACCACGACAATGCCGTCTCGTCGCATCGCCCGTATCGCCCTCGCCGGCATCGCCGTCGCCGCCGCGGTGACCTCGCTCGCCGGCTTCGCCGCGCCGCAGATGGTGCTCGACGCTTCCGCCACGCAGCCCGTCGACAAGAAGCCCGCCGTCGACCAGAAGCCCAAGGGCAAGACCGTCACGATCTACCTCACCCGCCACGGCGAGACGATGCTCAACGCGCTCGGCCGCGTGCAGGGCTGGTCGGACTCGCCGCTGACCGAAGACGGGCGCGCCGTCGCCGAGCACCTCGGCACGGGGCTCGCCGAGGCCGGGGTCGATTTCGAGGCGGCGTACTCGGCGGACATGGTCCGCCACTACGAGACGGCCTCGCTCGCGCTCGGCGAGCTCGGCTTCCGGGGTGACATCGTGCGCGACGCGCGGTTGCGCGAGATCGCCTTCGGCAAGTACGAGGGCGGCGACGGCATGGAGATGTGGAACGACGTCGCCGTCGAACTCGGCTACGCCGATGCCGGCGAGCTGTTCTCGGACCCCGAGTTCGACATGGGCGCGGCACTCGAGGCGATGGCGCGTCTCAACGAGGGCAGCGGGTTCACGGCCGAGACGCCGGGCGAGGTCGCAGAGCGGGCGCTCGCCGCGCTCGACGAGATCGCGGCGAAGCAGTCGAAGCGGGGTGGCGACGTGCTCGTGGTCTCGAGCGGCATCACGATCATCGCGACGCTCGACGCGCTCGGCGCCGACCTGAGCGAGGTCGTCGAGGGCATCGAGAACGGCGCCGTCTCCGAGCTGCAGTACCGAGGCGGTGAGTGGACCGTGCGTACGGTCAACGACCTGAGCTACGTCGAGGCCGGCTCCGACTGACCCCGGCCCACCGTCGAATCCAGGTCATCGACCGAGCGGCGTTCAATCCCGAACGGCGCTCGGTTTATGATCGAAGGGCGGCCGCGGCACCGCCACGGCGCCGCACCAGAGCCCGAAGCATGAAGGAGTGCAGGCATGACCGATCTGCAGAACGTCGACACCGAGGCATCCGCCCCCTCGACTGCCGAGCCGGCGGGCGCCGAACCCGGCCTCGACACGCGGTACCGCGATGCGAGCCTGCCGGTCGCCGAGCGCGTCGAGATCCTGCTCGCGCAGATGACGCTCGAGGAGAAGGCGGGCCTCTTCTTCCAGACGGTCATCGGCATCGGCCCCGACGGCGCGCTCGCCGAGGAGGCCGACGAGACCGGCGGCGGCTCCACCGACGAGTTCGTCAACGACCTCAAGATGAACCACTTCAACATCCACCAGGCGCCCGACGACCCCGGTGCGTTCGCCGAGTGGCACAACCGCCTGCAGGAGCTCGCCGCCTCGACGCGCCTCGGCATCCCGGTGACGATCTCGAGCGACCCCCGCAACTCGTACAGCGACAATCCGCTCGCCGCCCTGTTCGCCGGCGCGTTCTCGGTGTGGCCCGAGTCGATGGGCCTCGCCGCGATCGGCGACGAGGCGACGGTCGAGCGTTTCGCCGACATCGCCCGCCAGGAGTACACGGCCGTCGGCATCCGCGTCGCGCTCCACCCGCAGATCGACCTCGCGACCGAGCCGCGCTGGTCGCGTGCCCTCCAGACGTTCGGCGAGGACGTCGAGCTCGCGAGCCGGCTCGGCGCCGCGTACATCCGCGGATTCCAGGGCGCCGAGCTCGGCCTCGACTCGGTCGCGACGATGACGAAGCACTTCCCGGGCGGCGGCCCCCAGCAGGACGGCGAGGACCCCCACTTCGCGCACGGCCGCGAGCAGGTCTACCCGGGCGGCGAGTTCGAGCTGCACCTGAAGCCGTTCGAGGCCGCGTTCGAGGCGGGCACCAGCCAGATCATGCCGTACTACGGCATGCCCGTCGGCACCGGGCTCGAAGAGGTCGGGTTCGGCTTCAACAAGTCGGTCATCACGGGCCTCCTGCGCGAGCGCTACGGCTTCGACGGCATCGTGTGCACCGACTGGGGACTCATCAACGACGACGAGATCATGGGCGAGCCGTTCCCGGCACGCGCGTGGGGCGTCGAGCACCTGAGCCCGCGCGAGCGCGTCAAGAAGGTCATCGACGCCGGCTGCGACCAGTTCGGCGGCGAGGCGTGCCCCGAGCTGCTCGTCGAGCTCGTGCGCGACGGCGAGATCACCGAAGAGCGGCTGGATGCCTCGGCGCGGCGCCTGCTCCGCGAGAAGTTCGTGCTCGGCCTCTTCGACCACCGCTTCGTCGACGTCGAGCGCGCCAGGCGCGTGGTCGGCTCCGCCGAGTTCGTCGCGGCGGGCGAGGCGGCGCAGCGGGCGGCGATCACGCTGCTGGTGAACACCGGGCGAGCGGATGCCTCGGCCGAGGCATCCTCGCCCACCCTGCCCATCGCGCGCGGGCTGAAGCTGTACGTCGAGGGCGTCGAGCCCGAGATCGCCGCCGAGTACGGCGAGGCCGTCGCGACGCCCGCGGAGGCCGACGTCGCGATCCTGCGCCTCGTGGCGCCGTTCGAGCAGCGCCCCACGTCCTTCGAGAACTTCTTCCACTCGGGCTCGCTCGACTTCCCCGACGAGGTGGTCGCGCACGTGCGTGCGGTCGCGGCCGCCGTGCCGACCGTCGTCGACGTGTTCCTCGACCGGCCGGCGATCCTCACGCCGATCGTCGACGACGTCGCGGCGATCACCGCGAACTGGGGCGCGAGCGCGCGGGCGCTGCTCGACGTCGTGACCGGCGCGGCCGAGCCGCAGGGCCGCCTGCCCTTCGACCTGCCGCGCTGCATGGCCGCCGTCGAGGCGAGCCGGCCCGACGTGCCCTTCGACACGGCCGACCCGCTGTTCCGCCACGGCCACGGCCTGCGCTACTCCGACTCGTCGGTCGAGCAGGTCGAGTAGGTCGGGCAGGCGCGCAGCGCCGTGTCGAGACCACCTCGGTCCCGTCGGTCGAGTAGGCGCGCAGCGCCGTATCGAGACCATTGCGACCGGTCGTCTGGATACGCTTCGCTCCTCGACCGCCCGACCGGCGCTGCGCGCGTCGCTCCTCACCCGCTCGGCCTTCGTCGCTAGCATCGAGCCATGGGAGCCGTGAAACGACCCGGAGGCGTGACGTTCGTGGCCGTGCTGACCTGGATCTCGGGTCTGCTCGACATCATCGGCGGCACGCTCCTGCTCTTCCAGACGAGCGTCGCCGCGACGGTCGAGGCCTTCGGCGGTGCGAGCCAGCTCATCGCATCGGCGATCGTGTCGATCCTCATCGGCATCATCGTCATCATCGTGGCCGCGGGCCTGCTGCGCGGCAGCGCGGGGGCACGCCTCGTGGTGACGATCGTCGAGGCGCTCTCGATCGTCGCATCGATCTTCCTCGCGATCGCGTACCCCGCGGGCGCCATCGGCGAGTACTTCAGCGCGGCGATCGCCGTCGTCGTGATCGCGATCCTCTGGACGCGTCGGGCCGACGCCTTCTTCCGCGGCTGATCGCTCTGCCACGGGCCGTGCGACGAGGCCCGGTGCCACCTGCCGCGCGCCCTGCGTTGTGGATGCCACTACGCCGAGGGCCGGCTCGTTTGTAGGGCGAGCACAGGCCCTGACGAAGCTGCTCGACCCTCGTTTGTAGGGCGCGGACGCACCGTTTCGGGCTCGCCGGGCGCCGTCCTACCGTGGAGAGAGGTTCAGCGACGCCGCCAGCCGCGCGCCGCCATGTGACGCACACGACTCCACACGAAGGACGAGACCGACGATGGTTGACACCGCACCACGCACCTCGCACGACATGTCCGCGCCCGCCCGCGTCGGCGGAGCGCGGCCGAACGATGCCCGCCCCGAGGCATCCGCGCAGCCCCGCATCGACGTGGCGGCCCTCGGCCGTCAGCTCCTCGGCACCTGGGCCGACATCCGCATCGCCGCGCGCGAGCGCGCCGCGATGCCCGAGCTGCAGCGCATCGAGGGGCTGCCGATGTCCGAGCACCGCGAGCGCGTGCTCGGGCAGCTGAAGCTCCTCGTCGACCAGGGCGCCGTGCACCGGGCGTTCCCGAAGTCGCTCGGCGGCCAGGAGGACCACGGCGGCAACATCGCCGCGTTCGAGGAGCTCGTCACGGCCGACCCGAGCCTGCAGATCAAGTCGGGCGTGCAGTGGGGCCTCTTCGGCGCCGCGGTGCTGCACCTCGGCACGAAGCCGCACCACGAGAAGTGGCTGCCCGCGATCATGTCGCTCGAGGTGCCCGGCGCCTTCGCGATGACCGAGATCGGGCACGGCTCCGACGTCGCCTCGATCGCGACGACGGCGACCTACGACGAGGCGACCGAGGAGTTCGTGATCCACACGCCGTTCCGCGCGGCGTGGAAGGAGTTCCTCGGCAACGCCGGGCTCCACGGCAAGCACGCGACGGTCTTCGCGCAGCTCATCACCAAGGGCGTGAACCACGGGGTGCACTGCTTCTACGTGCCGATCCGCGACGACGAGGGCGAGTTCCTGCCCGGCGTCGGCGGCGAGGACGACGGCCTGAAGGGCGGCCTCAACGGCATCGACAACGGCCGCCTGCACTTCACGAACGTTCGCATCCCGCGTGAGAACCTGTTGAACCGCTACGGCGACGTCGCCCCCGACGGCACCTACTCGTCGCCGATCGAGAGCCCCGGCCGCCGGTTCTTCACGATGCTCGGCACCCTCGTGCAGGGCCGCGTCTCGCTCGACGGCGCCTCGACCGTCGCGAGCGCGATGGGGCTCGCGATCGCGATCACCTACGGCAACCAGCGCCGGCAGTTCACCGCGTCGAGCGACACCGACGAAGAGGTGCTGCTCGACTACCAGCGCCACCAGCGCCGGCTGCTGCCCCGCCTCGCGACGACGTACGCGCAGTACTTCGCGCACGACGAGTTCCTCGTGAAGTTCGACGCGGTGTTCAGCGGCAAGGCCGACACCGACGACGACCGCCAGGACCTCGAGACGATCGCCGCCGCGCTCAAGCCGCTCTCGACGTGGCACGCGCTCGACACGCTGCAGGAGGCGCGCGAGGCCTGCGGCGGCGCCGGCTTCATCGCCGAGAACCGCATCGTCGGCCTCCGCCAGGACCTCGACATCTACGTGACCTTCGAGGGCGACAACAACGTGCTGCTGCAGCTCGTCGCGAAGCGCCTGCTGACCGACTTCTCGAAGCAGTTCAAGAACGCCGACGCCGGCGCGATGGCCCGCTACGTCGTCGCGCAGACCGCGGAGCGCGCGTACCACGGCACGGGCCTCCGTCGCCTCGGCCAGACGATCGCCGACTTCGGCTCGACCGCGCGCTCGGTGAGCGAGCTGCGCGACGAGGAGACTCAGCGCGAGCTGCTGACCGATCGCGTCGAGGCGATGATCGCCGAGATCGCCGGCCGCCTGCGCGACGCGCGCAAGCTGCCGAAGGCCGACGCCGCGGCCGCGTTCAACCGCAACCAGAACGAGCTGATCGAGGCCGCGCGCGCCCACGGCGAGCTCCTCCAGTGGGAGGCGTTCACCCGCGGCCTCGCCCGCGTCGAGGACGAGGGCACGAAGCAGGTGCTGACCTGGGTGCGCGACCTGTTCGGCCTCGGCCTCCTCGAGAAGCACCTCGCCTGGTACCTCGTGAACGGCCGCCTCTCGCCGCAGCGCGCGCAGGCCGTGACGGCGTACATCGACCGGCTCCTCGAGCGCCTGCGCCCGCACGCGCAGGACCTCGTCGACGCGTTCGGCTTCAAGCCCGAGCACCTGCGAGCGACGATCGCGACCGGCATCGAGCAGGAGCGCCAGGACGAGGCGCGCGCGTACTTCGACGCCGAGCGCCGCGCGGGCACCCTGCCGGTGCCCGAGAAGGCGAAGGCCAAGAAGAAGCGGTAGTCGCCGCGTGCGGCTCGAGGGCCGAGGCATCCCCATCGTGGATGCCTCGGCTCTCGCCCGTTCGCGACCCGCGGTGCGGGCGCGGCAGACTGTGGGCATGGCCCGACTCGTTCGCATCCTCGCCGCCGTGGTGGCGGTGCTCGCGCTGCTCGTCGTCGTCTTCCTCGTGTACGCGCACACGGTGATGCAGGGCGAGCGTCCTGCGGCGCTCGCCGCCTGGCGGGACGAGTCCGTCGAGATCACGAGCCACGACGCCGGCATCGTGATCGAGCCCGTCGAGGGGGCGACCGGTGCGGGACTCGTCTTCATCCCGGGGGCGAAGGCCGACCCGTACGCGTACCTCTACAAGCTGTCGGGCGTCGCCGAGGCGTCCGGGCTCACCGTCGTCATCACGAAGCCGACGCTCAACCTCGCGTTCTTCGACCAGCGGCCGCTGTCGACCTTCACGTCGCTCGCGCCGGAGGTCGACGACTGGTACGTCGGCGGGCACTCGCTCGGCGGGGTGCGGGCCTGCCAGCTCGCCGATGGGGCGGCGGAAGCCTCCCAACCCATCGGAGGGCCGAGCGGTCCCGAGCCCGGCGAGGGGGTCCGGGGCGAACCCCGACCGGTCGGCCTCATGCTGTTCGGCTCGTACTGCGCGAACGACCTCAGCGAGTCGGGCCTCGAGGTCCTGAGCATCTCGGGTGCGAACGACGGCCTGTCGACGCCCGCGAAGATCGCCGCCGCGGCCCCGCTGCTGCCCGCCGGCGCTCGGTTCGACGAGCTCGAGGGCGTGAACCACGCCGACTTCGGCGACTACGGTGCGCAGCCGGGCGACGGGGAGTCGACGCGCGACGACGCCGACGTTCGCGACGGGATCGGTGCGATCGTGGCCGGATTCGTCGGGTGAGCAGGCGCGCGGCGCGCCGTCCCGACGCGCATCGCACGTGAACGCCGTGAGGTGTACGCAGAATGTAGGCTAACCGGCATGGCCGCTGATTCCACGGGGCTCGGCGAGCCCGACCTCACGCTGAGACTGCTGTGGCGCGAGCGGCTCGGCCGCCCGGTCGGCACCCGCGGCCCGAAGCAGCGGTCGAGCGTCGACGAGGTCGTCGGGGCGGCCGTGCAGCTCGCCGACGACGAGGGGCTCGAGGCGCTGTCGATGCGCCGCATCGCCGACCGGCTCGGCATGAAGCCGATGTCGGTCTACACCTACGTGCCCGGTCGTGCCGAGCTCATCGACCTCATGGTCGACCACGTCGCCGGCGAGGTGCCGCTGCCCGCGGCATCCGGTTCGCTGCGCGACCGGCTCGCACTCATCGCGCGCCTGCAGTGGAACGAGTACCTGCGCCACCCGTGGCTGCTCTCGGTCGACACCAGCCGGCCGCCGCTCGGCCCGCACATCTCCGACCACTGGGAGTGGTGCCTGCGCGCGATCGACGGGTTCGGCTTCGACGACGTCGACCTCGACCGGGTGCTCACGATGCTGCTCGGCTTCGTGGCCGGGCCGGCGCGGGCGCACCTCGACGCCGAGCGGTTGCGCCAGTCGTCGGCCGAGTCCGACGACGCCTGGTGGGCGCGCAACGCGCCCCTGCTCGACCGCATCATGGAGCCCGAGCGCTACCCGGTCTCGGGTCGGGTGGGCCAGGCGGCCGGCGCCGTCGACGTCGGCCCGACCGACGCCTTCGACTTCGCACTCGCCCGTCTCATCGACGGCATCGAGGCCTACCTCGCGTCCACCACCGCGGGTTGACGAGCGCCGACGCGCAGCGGCGACGCGGATCGGAACCCGGCTGAGCTCAGCTGTCGGCCGGCGGCTTCATGATGAGTCCGGCCACGGCGCCGACGACGAGGCCGGCGGGCAGCCACAGCCAGAACGTCGTCCACAGGCTCACGACGACGCCGATGATGAGCCCCACGACGAGCCCCACGATGAGCTGTCTGCGACGGGCGGCGGGCGACGGGCTGGGGGATTCGGCCATGGTCCAAGCCTAGGCGGCGGAGGGTCGGCGGCCGGAACAGGGCACCCGCCGCTCGGCCGCGATCGCGGCGCCGCCGCGCGCAGGCGCTCAGCGACCCGCGAGGATGTCGGCTCGCGCCGCCGCGCGCTCGGCGTCGGAGATCAGGCCGCGCGCGGCGAGGCCGTCGAGCTCGGCGAGGCGCTGCTCGATCGACTGCTTCGGCGCGAGCAGCTCGCTGTCGAGCGTGCGCGTCGCGAGCTCGGCCTGGATGGTGAGCGGATCGTGCCCGGCCTCGCGGACTTTCATGTAGCTGCGCACGATCGTGATGATCGTGATGAGGAACACGGCGGCGCCGACGAGGGCGACGAGCACGAACATCACCTGGAAGCCGGCGGGCGCCCCGGCGAACGGGTCGAGTTCGACCGGGGGATTGAACGGGTCGTCCACGGGTGCTCCAGACGTCGGTGTGTCGAGTCGGCCCAGCATAGAGCCGACGGCGACGTCACTGGAAGGGGTCCGATCAGATGAGTCCGAGCGCGCGCACGGCCTCGCGCTCGTCCACGAGCTCGGCGACGGATGCCTCGACGCGATGCCGCGCGAACGCGTCGAGCCCGAGCCCCGGCACGATGCGCCAGGCACCGTCGACCGATTCGACCGGGAACGACGAGATGAGCCCCTCGGGCACGCCGTACGAGCCGTCGGAGACGACGGCTGCACTGGTCCAGCCGTTCGGGGTGCCGTGCACCCAGTCGCGCACGTGGTCGATCGTCGCGGCGGCGGCCGAGGCCACCGACGACGAGCCGCGCACCTCGATGATCTCGGCGCCGCGCTTGGCGACCCGGGGGATGAACTCGTCGACGAGCCATTCGCGGTAGCCGTCGGTGCCGAACCGCGCCGTGAGCAGCGCGGGCACCGAGTCGCCCGCCGCGGTCGCGTGCGCGAGGTCGGGGAACTGCGTCGCCGAGTGGTTGCCCCAGATGGTCACGCCGCGCAGGTCGGCGACCGGGGTGTCGACGGTCACCGCGAGCTGGCCCAGGGCCCGGTTGTGGTCGAGTCTCGTGAGCGCGGTGAAGCGCTCGGCCGGGACATCCGGGGCGTTCGACGCGGCGATGAGCGCGTTCGTGTTGGCCGGGTTGCCGACCACGACGACCCGGATGTCGTCGGCGGCGCCCGCGTTGATCGCGGCGCCCTGCGGGCCGAAGATGCCGCCGTTCGCGGCGAGCAGGTCGCCGCGCTCCATGCCGGCCGTGCGCGGACGCGCGCCGACGAGCAGTGCGACGTTCGCCCCCGAGAACGCCGCCTTCGGGTCGTCGTAGACCTCGACGTGCGAGAGCAGCGGGAACGCCGAGTCCTGCAGCTCGAGCGCTGCGCCCTCGGCGGCGCGAACCCCCTGGGGGATCTCGAGCAGGTTGAGCCGCACCGGGATGTCGGGGCCGAGCATCGCCCCGGACGCGATGCGGAACAGGAGTGCGTACCCGATCTGGCCGCCCGCGCCCGTGAGCGTGACGGTGATCGGCTTCGTCGAAGCCATACCGAGAGCCTAACCACGCGCCGGGTCGTCTGCTGCGCCGGCGGGCGGTTGTCAACCCCGACCCCGCTGCGGCGCGGCACCGGGGCGCGGCATCCTGCGCTCGCTACCGTTGCCGCATGCGAGAGATGTATCCGGAGATCGAGCCGCTGGAGACCGGCATGCTCGACGTGGGGGACGGGCAGCACATCTACTGGGAGGTGTCGGGCAACCGCAACGGCAAGCCCGTGGTGTTCCTGCACGGCGGCCCCGGCGGCGGCACCTCGCCCTCGCACCGCCGACTGTTCGATCCCGAGCGCTACCGCATCGTGCTGTTCGACCAGCGCGGCTGCGGGCTGTCGATTCCGCACGCCTCCGAGCCCGACGCCGACCTCTCGGCGAACACGACCTGGCATCTCGTCGCGGACATGGAGCGGCTGCGCGCCCACCTCGGCATCGACCGGTGGCAGGTCTTCGGCGGCTCGTGGGGGAGCGCGCTCGCACTCGCCTACGCGCAGACCCACCCCGAGCGGGTCACCGAACTCGTGCTGCGCGGCATCTTCACGCTGCGCCGTTCGGAGCTCGACTGGTTCTACGAGGGCGGCGCCTCCGCGCTGTTCCCCGACCTGTGGGAGGAGTTCGTCGCGCCGGTGCCCGTCGACGAGCGAGCCCACATGATCGAGGCCTACGGCCGGCTGCTCGCCGACTCGCGGCCCGAGGTCTACGAGCCCGCCGCGATCGCATGGTCGCGCTGGGAGTCGTCGACGATCACCCTCCTGCCGCAGGCCGAGACGATCGCCCGCTTCACCGCACCCGAGTACGCCGCCGCGTTCGCCCGCATCGAGAACCACTACTTCCGGCACGGCGGCTGGTGGGAGGAGGGGCAGCTCATCCGCGACGCGGAGCGGCTCCGAGACATCCCCGCCGTCATCGTGCAGGGGCGCTACGACGTGTGCACCCCCGTGATGACCGCCTGGGACCTGCACCGGGCCTGGCCCGAAGCCGAGTTCACGATCGTGGATGACGCGGGGCACGCGTTCGACGAGCCGGGGATCCTCGACGCGCTCATCACGGCGACCGACCGCTTCGCGGAGCAGCCGTTCGGCGACGCGCCGGCCGACGAAGGCGACGCGGATGCCTCGGCCGAGCCCGACTCGGAGTAGCGTCGGGTCATGACGTTCGATCCGAACGCGGACATCTCGCGGGGGCGGGCCTCGAAGCGAGGGCGCAACACCGGCATCGCGGTCGGTGGCGGGCTCGGCGTGCTCGCGCTCGTCGTGATCTCCCAGTTGCTCGGCGTCGATGTGACCGGGCTGCTCGGCGGTGGCCTCGACACCGGCGGCGGGTCCTCGTCGGAGGACACCTCGCTCGAGCAGTGCCTCACCGGGGAGGACGCGAACGAGAACGTCGAGTGCCGCATGAAGGGCGCCGCGGCCTCGCTCGAGGAGTACTGGGAGCGCGAGGCGCAGGAGCTGCGGTTCGACTACGTCGCGCCGCAGGACCTCGTCATGTTCGACACCGCCACGTCGACGGGATGCGGCAGCGCATCGGCGGCGACCGGTCCCTTCTACTGCCCGCCCGACCAGACGATCTACCTCGACGTGACCTTCTACGACGAGCTGCGCCAGCGGTTCGGCTCGAGCGGTGGACCCCTCGCCGAGATGTACGTCGTCGCGCACGAGTGGGGGCATCACGTGCAGAACGTGCTCGGCATCCTCGAGCAGGCGCAGGACGGCCAGACCGGCCCCGCCTCGAACGCGGTGCGCGTCGAGCTGCAGGCCGACTGCTTCGCCGGGGCGTGGGCGGCGAGCGCCGCGACGGTGCCCGACGTGAACGGCGTGCCGTTCCTCCGGCCGATCTCGGAAGCGCAGTACCGCGATGCGCTGAGCGCGGCGGCGGCGGTCGGCGACGACCGGATCCAGCAGGCGGCGCAGGGCCAGGTGAACCCGCACACGTTCACGCACGGCACGAGCGAGCAGCGGGTCGACTGGTTCCGCACCGGGTTCGAGCAGGGCGCCGGCGCGTGCGACACGTTCTCGGTCTCGGCCGGGCAACTCTGAGTCGTCTCCGCGTGCGTCATGATCCGGGGCCGGCCGCGTCTCTTCCATGACGGGTGCCGACGGAGCACTCCGACGGCGAGGGGGCGGAGCACATGCGACGACGCAGGGTTCAGGTGCCGCACCGCGAGTTCTTCCGCGCGGTGACGATCGACGAGACGGTGGCACTCGCGTGCACCTGTCCGCGCGGAGTCGACCACTGGTACGCGGAGCCGCAGACGATCACCGGCTCGACCGATGCGGCCGACACCGCCGAGGCGCCGGCGGTCGGCGAAGGCGCGGCGGAGACGGTCGACGGGGCGCCGGCCGAACGGCGGTGAGTCGCGGGCGGGTGACCGCTCGCCTTCGATGTTGGAGCGGGTGATCCACCGCGGTCGGCTCGACAGCGCCGCCACGATCGCCTGACCCAGCTGAACGGGCTTCGTGAACTGCGGCCAATGCCCCGTCGGCAGGTCGATGTCGTCGACCCGTTCGATCTTCGCGAGGAGGATGACGTCGATGTCGCGACGCTATCCGGCGCCGCCGGCACCGGCCGGTGATGCGGCGCGCGAGCGGCTGCCCGGGCGACCCGCGCCGCCGGCGGCGAGCACGACGATGCCCGCGGCGAGCACGACGAGGCCGACCGCCGCCCCGGGCGTCAGCTGCTCGCCCAGCAGCACGACGCCGAGCACGCCCGCCGTGAGCGGCTCGGCGAGCGTGAGCGTCGACACCGTCGCGGGGGCGAGGCCGGTGAGCCCGTAGCCGAAGAGCACGTAGGCGAGCGTCGTCGTGACGAGCCCCAGCCACGCCGCCGTGGCGAGCCCGGCGGGAGTCGCGAGCCACGAGGCATCCGAGGCGATGAGCAGCGGCACCGCGACGACCGCAGCCGTGCCGAACAGGGCGCCCATGCTGCCGGTCGCGGTCCACCCGCGGTCGAGCAGGGCCTTCGCCGCGAGCGTGTAGACGGCGTACGAGGCCCCGGCCCCGACCGACGCCAGAAGGCCGAGCGGCCCCGCCGAGCCGCCGGCCCCGCCGCCGGCGCCCGCCCCGCCGGCCGTGCTCGCGGCGAGGATGGCGACGCCCGTGGTCGCGATCACCGTCGCGACCGCCCAGCGATGGCCGGGGTAGCGGCGGCGCAGCAGCCAGTCGAGCGCGCCGGTCAGCACCGGTGCCGAGCCGAGCGCGACGACCGTGCCGACGGCGACGCCGTTCGCGGCCGTGCCGGCGAAGAACGCGGGCTGGTAGGCGAGCACGCCGGCCGCGCCGACCGGCACGAGCAGCCACGTCGGCAGCGGAGGCCTCGTGCCCGACGCCCCGGCCGAGCCGGTCGGCGGCGCGGCGGGAGTCCCGTCCGCCCCGCGCCGCCGCCGGGTCCCGAGGGCGAGCAGCCCGAGCACGCCACCGCCGATGACGAGCCGGGCCGCGCCGAGCGAACCCGCGCTCGCGTCGGGCCCGAGCGCCTGCGCCGTGCCCGTCGTGCCGAAGCAGACGGCCGCGAGGAGGACGGCGAACACGAAGCGCATCGAGAAATTGTTACACAATTCTTCGGCAGCGGCATCCGTGATGGCCGGCGACCCCGTCGCGGGCCGGTAGGCTCACGGATGTCGCGAGAGCGGCGCGGGAGGGGGCCGCCGGTCGTGCGGCATCCCCGCGACCCGACCCGACGGGCCAGCAGAACCGAGAGGACCCCCCGTGCGCGCCGTGCTCTTCGACGAATTCGGAGCCCCGCCCCGCCTCACCGAGGTGCCCGAACCCGTCTGCCCGCCCCGCGGCGCCGTCGTCCGCGTGCGCGCGACCGGGGTCTGCCGCAGCGACTGGCACGCCTGGATGGGCCATGACGACACCGTGACCCTGCCGCACGTGCCGGGGCACGAGTTCGCCGGCGAGATCGCGGCACTCGGCTCCGAGGTCCCCGACGACAGCGGCTGGCGGGTCGGCGATCGCGTCACCGCGCCGTTCATCTGCGCGTGCGGGCGCTGCGACGAGTGCCGCTCGGGCAACGAGCAGGTGTGCGACCACCAGTCGCAGCCGGGCTTCACGCACTGGGGCTCGTTCGCCGAGCTGGTCGCCATCGACGAGGCCGAGCTCAACCTCATCCGGCTGCCCGAGTCGCTCGGCTTCGTCGAGGCCGCGTCACTCGGCTGCCGCTTCGCGACGGCCTACCGCGCGATCGTCTCGCGCAGCCGCCTCGCGCCCGGCGAGCAGATCGCGGTGCACGGTTGCGGCGGGGTCGGCCTCTCGGCGATCATGATCGCCGTCGCGGCCGGGGTCAAGGTCTACGGCGTGGATGTCTCGGACGCGGCCCTCTCGGCGGCGGAGTCGCTCGGTGCCGTGCCGATCCAGGGCGGCGAGGGCGCCGCCGCGCGCATCGTCGAGGCCTCCGGCGGCGGCGTTGACGTCTCGGTCGACGCGTTCGGTTCGAGCGAGACCTCGTTCGCCTCCGTGCAGAGCCTCAAGAAGCGCGGACGTCACGTGCAGATCGGCCTCATGGTCGGCGACTCCGCACTCGCGGCGATGCCGATGGACGCGGTCATCGCGGGCGAGCTCGAGCTGCTCGGCAGCCACGGCATGGCGGCTCACGAGTATCCGTCGATGCTCGGTGCGGTCGCCTCGGGCGACTTCAGGCCGATCGAGCTCGTCGGACGGCGCATCTCGCTCGACGAGGTGCCGGCGGCGCTCGCCGCGATGGGCACCGCGGGCGCGTCGGGCTCCGGCATGACCGTCGTCGAGTTGTAGCGGCACCGACGGCGGTGCACGTCCTACGATGGGCCTCGACCCGATGGAGGAACGATGAGCGATCCGCGACTGCCACCGCCCGGCTGGTACCCCGAACCGAGCGGCGCCGAGGGGCAACGCTGGTGGGACGGGACGCGCTGGACGGAGTACGCGACCCCGCTCGCGGCGCCGCCCGCCCCGCAGGTCGTGGCGCCGGTCCAGCAACCGCAGTACGGCGCCTACGCGGCGCCCTACGGCACCGGGCCTGCGCCCTACGGCACCGCACCCTCGACCGTCTCGAGTGACACGCCGACCGACACGGTCTGGGTGTGGCTCATCGTCGTCGTGCCCGTGCTGGGCGTGCTGCCGCTCTTCTTCTGGGACTGGCGGACGTACATCGAGCAGTCGATGTCGATCACCTCGCCGTTGTCGCCGATGGAGCAGGCGCTCGGCCCGTACACCGACCCCTGGTACGTCGTGCTGAGCGTCGCCGGGTACGTCCTCTACGGACTCTCCGTGTGGTTCGCCTACCTCGACCGCGCAGCACTCAAGCGGCGGGGCTTCGCGAGGCAGTTCCACTGGGCGTGGGCGTTCCTGATGTCGATCGTCTACGTGATCGGTCGCTCGGTCGTCGTCAAGCGCCAGGCCGGCCGGGGCAGCGGCCCGATGTGGGTCGGCATCGCGGTGTACGCCGTCAGCATCGTGGCCGTGTTCGTCTGGATTGGCGTCATGATGGCGGAAGCGTTCAGGATCGCGTTCGAATCGGTGCCGGTGTACTGAATCGCGTTTCGCGCCGGGGCTGTTCTGCGCCGCCCGGTACGGCTAGCCTGACGTCCAACGGACGAAGGGGTCGGCTCATGGATCTCGGCATCATCGCGATCATCGGCGTCGTGGTCGTCATCGTCGCCGCGGCGATCTGGCTCGCTGTCCGCGAGCGGCGCACCCGCTCCCTGCCGGGCGACCCGCACTTGGCGCACCACGGTGACCGGGCCCACAGCGAAGCCATCGCCCGAGCGCACACCGTCGCGGCCGTGCGCGATCCGGGCGGTTCCGGTGGCGGCGGCGTGGCCTGACGCGACCTCGCAGCGCTCGCACCGACTCGTCGGGGCGAGCGCCGCGCGGCGTCTCAGGCGTCGACGGCGACCGACTCGGGCTCGGTGGGCGCATCCGACCCTGCGGCGGCCGAACGGGTGCCGCGCAGCAGCACGGCGGTCGCCACGAGTCCGACGACGGCCACGATGCCCGCCCCGAGGAACGCCGCCGAGAAGCCGCTCGTCAGCGCCGAGGCACCCGTGCCACCGGCCGTGACCGCCGCGCCGACCGCGGTGAGCACCGCGAGCCCGACGGCCGAGCCGATCTGGTAGCTCGTGTTCACGAGACCCGAGGCGACGCCGGTCTCCTCGGGCGCGGCCGCCCCGATCGCGGTGCCGAGCGACGGCACGAACGCGAGGGCCATGCCGAGCGCAGCCACGAGCGACGCGGGCAGCACGTCGGTGACGTAGTCGCCGTCGGGCCGGGCGAACGCGAGCCAGCCGAGGCCGACCGCGAGCAGCGCGAACCCGGCGACGATGAGCGGCTTCGCGCCGAACCTCGCCTGCAGTCGCGGCGCCAGCCCGACCATGCCGATCACGATGAGCGCGGTCATCGGCAGCAGGGCGGCGCCCGAGGCGAACGCGCCGGCGCCGAGCACCTGCTGGAGGTAGAGGTTCAGGAAGAACCACATCGGCACCCACGCGCCGCCGAGCAGCAGCTGGGCGAGGTTCGCGGCGCCGAGGCGCGGTGCGCGGAAGATGCCGAGTCGCAGCAGCGGCTCACGGCGGCGCGCCTGGATCACGAAGAAGGCGACGAGCAGTGCCGCACCCGCGACGAGGGCGACGATCGTCTCGACCGACGTCCAGCCGACCTCGGGGGCGCGCACGACGCCGTAGACGACGGCGGCGAGACCGGCGGTCGCGGTGACGGCGCCCGCGATGTCGACCGACCCGCGTCCGCGCGGCACGGCCGGCAGGGCGAGCGGTGTCAGCACGATGACGAGCACGGCGATCGGCACGGTCACGTAGAACACCCACGGCCAACTCGCGTACTCGGTGAGCACGCCGCCGAGGAAGACGCCCGCGGTGCCGCCGATGGGTGCGGCGGCGCCGTAGACGGCGAACGCGCGGGGGAGCTCGGGCGTGCCGCCGAAGAGCACCATGAGGAGGGTGAGCGCGGCGGGCGCGATGAGCGCGGCGCCGGCGCCCTGCACGGCGCGCCCGGCGATCTCGAGGCCGACGTTCGAGGCGGCTCCCGCGAGCACCGAGCCGACGGCGAGCGTGATCCATCCGGCGATGAACACCCGGCGGGCGCCGAGCAGGTCGGAGAGCCGGCCGCCGAGCAGCAGCAGGCCGCCGAACGCGATGACGTAGGCGTTGAAGACCCACGACAGCGACTCGGGCGTGAAGCCGAGCTCGGCCTGGATGTCGGGCAGGGCGACGCCGATGATCGACGTGTCCATGATGACGACGAACTGGGCCGCGGCGATGAGCGCGAGGCCGAGCCACCTGCGTGGTGCGGCAGCGGTGGAGGTGGACATGAGGTGCTGCTCCTTGTCTGGGTGTGATCTGAATACCCCTAGGGGGTATAGATATACCGAGGAATCCGGACCGAGTCAAGCGCGATCGGGCCGACTCGCGACACAATCGATGTATGGACCCCGTCGCGGCGCTCGAGGAGATCGCGTTCCTGCTCGAGCGCGACCGCGCCTCGGCGTACAAGTCGAAGGCGTTCCGCAAGGCCGCCGACGCGATCCGCGACCTCGAGCCCGGGGAGCTCGCCGACCGCGCGGCCGACGGACGGCTGCGGCGGACGGCGGGGGTCGGCGACTCGACCTTCGCGGTCATCGCGCAGGCGCTCGCCGGCGAGGTGCCGGAGCGACTCGCCGACCTGCGCGCGAAAGCCGGCCTGTCACCCGCCGGCGCCGCCGCCACGGGCCTTCGAGCCGAGCTGCGCGGCGACCTGCACGCGCACACCGAATGGTCCGACGGCACCACGAGCCTCGCCGTGATGGCGAAGGCCGCCGAGGCGCAGGGCCTCGAGTACCTCGCGATCACCGATCACTCGCCGAGCCTCCGGGTCGCGAACGGCCTGAGCGCCGAGCGGCTCTCCGAACAGCAGGAGCTCATCGAGGTGGTGCAGGCCGGCATTCCGAACCTGCGCCTGCTCGCGGGCATCGAGGTCGACATCCTGCTCGACGGCGCGCTCGACCAGACCCCCGAGATGCTCGACCGACTCGACGTCGTGGTCGGCAGCGTGCACTCGAAGCTGCGCATGGAACGTGCCGAGATGACGGCGCGGATGCTTCGCGCCATCGCCGACCCGCACCTGAACGTGCTCGGCCACTGCACCGGACGCCTCGTCGAGGGCTCGCGAGGCACCCGGCCGCAGTCGGAGTTCGACGCCGAGGCCGTGTTCGCGGCGTGCGCCGAGCACGACGTGGCCGTCGAGATCAACTCCCGCCCCGAACGGCAGGATCCCCCCGACGACTTGATCGCGATCGCCCTCGACGCGGGCTGCCTGTTCTCGATCGACAGCGACGCGCACGCGCCCGGCCACCTGTCGTTCCTCGAGCTCGGCGCCGCGCGCGCCGAGTCGAACGGCGTCCCGGCCGAGCGCATCATCACGACGTGGCCCGCCGAACGGCTGCTCGAGTGGGCGGGCCGCTGATGGCGCGGATCCGGCCCGAACACGCTGCCGCGGCGGCCGCGCTCGTGCTCGTCCTGCTGTCCGGCTGCGCGAGCGGCGCCGTCGCGCCGTCTTCCTCGCCGTCTTCCTCGCCGTCGCCGAGCGGTGAGGGCGGGCGCGATCCCGAGACGATCCTGACGTGCCAGGGCGTCGAGGTGACGGCCGGCGCCCTCGACGAACGGACGCCCGCCTCGTCACTGCCGTCCGAGCTCGCGGCGCTCCTCGAGGACTCGCCCGTCGTTCCGATCGACGACCTCGACGACTGGTTCGTCGCGGTGTCGAGCGACGACCACGTCGTGCTCATGCGCGAACTCGAACCGCCCGTCGACCTCGGCGGGGGAGATGTGCGCGACTTCGACCTG
Source organism: Agromyces sp. NPDC055658 (assembly GCF_053618155.1). Taxonomy (NCBI): domain Bacteria; kingdom Bacillati; phylum Actinomycetota; class Actinomycetes; order Micrococcales; family Microbacteriaceae; genus Agromyces; species Agromyces sp. NPDC055658. The sequence continues at coordinate 179,793 of NZ_JBSHHD010000003.1, forward strand.
TTCTCGGCATCGGCGTCGCCCGGCGCGATGCCGATCGACGACGTCTGGGGTGTGGACGTGTCGACGAGCTGCACGCCGCGCATCGACCTCGGCGGACGCGGCGAGGCGATGCTCGCGCTCGACCCCGATGCCCTGCCCGACCCGGGCGATCGTGAGATCGCCCTGCTCGCGACCGAGCGGTCGTGCAACTCGGGCCGACCGGCGACGGGGCGCATCGAGGTGATCGACGTCGTCGAGACCGACACCGCCGTCGAACTCGTGGTCGGCGTCGTGCCGAACGGCGATGGCGCGTACACCTGCCAGAGCAACCCCCCGACACCGTTCACAGTCGCCCTCGAGCGCGAGCTCGGCGATCGAGTGCTCCTCGACGCGTCGGTGGTGCCTGCGCACGAGATCGTCGCGCCGGCGGCAGGGGCGGACGGCTGATGCGCTTCGAGCGGGCGGCGTCGCCGAGCGAGACGCGCGGCGAACTGCTGCGTCTCCTGCGCGGGCAGGCGGCCCGCCGACGGCCGGGCGACCTCCTGCGGCAGTACCGCGACGACGGGTTCGTGGCGCCGGGCCCGATCGACCAGCGCCTCGTCACCGCCCTCGACCGGCTGGCCCTCGACTCGGCTCCGTTCGCCGAGGCGCTGCTGCTCTCGCCCGTTGCGCCGCTCGGCACCAACTCGGTCGTCGCGCCGTCCTCGCAGGACCGCACGGTCTCGACGATCCGCACCACCGAGGTCGTCTCCGATCCGACGAACGTGCTCGCGCTCGAGTGCGCGACGCGCCTCGGGGGTTCCCACGCGCCCGTCCACCTCGCGACCGTGCACCAGACGATGCGGGCGCAGTCGCTCACCGGCGGCACGCCGTCGCATTCGCGGCACTTCCGCCTGTTCGCGCTCGCCGCCGCCGGACGGGCGCTGCCCGACGACGGCTTCGAGGTCGACGCGGTCGGCCGGCAGCTCGGGGTGTTCGACCGCTTCTTCGACGCCTGCGCCGCCGAGCTCGGACTCGCCTTTCCAGGCCGGCGTGCCGTCATCAGGACGGCACCCGATGCGTCGGCGCTCGGTGAGCGGATACGCGACCACCTCGCGGCGCGGATGCCGCACGTCGAGACGACCGGCGAGTCGCTCGAGTCGAACTACTACGACGGGCTCAGGGTCGGCTTCGGCGCGCACGATCCGGCCGGCGACTTCGTCGAGATCGCGGACCTCGGACGGTTCGACTGGGTGGCGCGGTTGCGCGACGACCGCCGACTGCGCTTCGTCGCGAGCGGCCTCGGCATCCAGCTCGTCCCGCTGCTGTTCGCCGCCGCCCGCTGAACGGCTGGCATCATTGGCGGGTGGATGACGAGCAGGGTGCGGCGGAGATCCCGCTGACCGGCGGCAACATGGACCCCGTCGTGCGCGTCGGCGACACGGTGCGACGAGTCGCGGGCGACTGGACTCCCGCCGTGCACGCCCTGCTCGCCGCCGCGCGCGCCGCCGGCATCGAGGAGGTGCCCGTGCCCCTCGGCATCGACGAGTCCGGCCGCGAGGTGCTGAGCTACCTCGAGGGCGTCATGCTCGTCGACACTCCCGCCGAGGTGCAGTGGTCGACGGCCGTGCTCGAGCAGGCCGGCCGGTTGCTGCGGCGCGTGCACGAGGCATCCCTGTCGCTCGCGAACGACCGCGGGCGCGCCTGGCGGATGCCGGCGCACGAGCCGGTCGAGGTCGTCTGCCACAACGACGTGGCCCCGTACAACCTCGTGGTCACGGGCGGACGCGTCGTGGGGCTCATCGACTTCGACCTCGCCTCGCCCGGACCGCGGCTGCGCGACCTCGCCTACCTCGCGTACCGCATCGCCCCGTTCGCCGAGGACGCCGAGGGCTACGCACCTGCGGTCACCTCCGACGGCGAGGAGCCCGTCGACCGGGTGCGGCGGCTCGTGCGCGCCTACGGCGGCGAGTACACCGTCGACGAGGTGCTGCGGGCCGCGGCCGATCGCCTCGACGAGCTCGCGCGGTTCACCGACGATCGAGCCGAGGCGACGGGACGCGACGACTTCGTCGCGCACGCCGGCATGTACCGGCGGGATGCCGCGCGCCTGCGCGCGATGAGCTGACCCCCGACCGCTATCGTTGACTCACCCGCGGCGACGAGGCACGCCGCCGGGCCCGAGGAGGAGCCGATGAACCGCTGCAGCCGCGACCACGACGGACAGCTCTCGTGAACATCGATCCGGCCGTCCTGACGACGGTACTGCTCGTCATCGCCGACTGGACCATCCGCATCGTCGCGCTGTTCATCGTGCCGAAGGACCGCAAGCCCACGGCCGCGATGGCGTGGCTGCTCGCCATCTTCCTGATCCCGTTCGTCGGCGTGCTGATGTACCTGCTCATCGGCAACGCGAAGCTGCCGAAGAAGCGGCGCGAGCGCCAGAAGGAGATCGACGGGCTGATCGCGGCGAACGTGCACGCGCACGACTACACCGTCGACCGGTCGGCCTGGCCCGCGTGGTTCACCTCGATCGTGCGCCAGAACCGAATCCTCGGCGCCCTGCCCGCCTCCGGCGGCAACCGGGCCGAGCTCATCGGCGACTACCAGCAGTCGATCGACCGCATGGCCGCCGAGATCGACACCGCCGAACGGTTCGTGAACGTCGAGTTCTTCATCGTCGCGTGGGACGACACGACGCGCGGGTTCTTCGCCGCGATGGAGCGCGCGGTGCAGCGCGGCGTGAAGGTGCGCCTGCTGATGGACTACATCGCGTCGGCCAAGGTGCCGATCCACAAGGAGTCGATCGCCGAGCTCGACCGCATCGGCGTCGAGTGGCACTACCTGCTGCCCGTGAAGCCGTTCAAGGGCCAGTTCCAGCGTCCTGACCTGCGCAACCACCGCAAGCTCGTCGTCGTCGACGGGCAGGTCGCGTACACCGGTTCGCAGAACCTCATCTCGCGCGACTACGACTCGCCGAAGAACCAGAAGCGCGGGCTCAAGTGGCAGGAGCTCGTGACCCGGGTCACCGGTCCGACCGTCGCGGCGATCAACACCGTCTTCCTCTCCGACTGGTACGCCGAGACCGGCGAGAACCTGCACGAGACCGCCCACGTGCCGGTCGCCGAGGTCGATGTCGACCCGTCGCCCGACGCGCTCGTCTGCCAGATCGTGCCGAGCGGCCCCTCGTTCGACGAGGAGAACAACCTGCGCATGTTCCTCGGCCTCGTGAACGCCGCGCAGGAGAAGGTCATCATCACGAGCCCGTACTTCGTGCCCGACGAGGCGATGATGTACGCGATCACGTCGGCGAAGTTCCGCGGCCTCGACGTGCAGTTGTTCGTCTCCGAGATCGGCGACCAAGGCATGGTGTGGCACGCGCAGCGCTCGTACTACGAGCCGCTGCTGCGGGCCGGCGTGCGCATCTTCCTGTACCCGGGGCCGTTCATCCTGCACTCGAAGCACATGTCGATCGACGACGACATCGCCTTCATCGGGTCGAGCAACATGGACATCCGCTCGTTCCTGCTCAACTTCGAGATCTCGATGCTCGTGCGGGGCGAGTCGTTCGTGCGCGACATGCGCGAGGTCGAGGAGGGCTACCGCGCCATCAGCCGCGAGCTCACGCTCGACGACTGGCTGCGCGAGCCCGCGAAGGCGAAGTTCCTCGACGGGGTGGCGCGGCTCACGTCGGCGCTCGAGTAGGCGCCGAGGCATCCGCATCGCCGAAGGCGGCGTGCCCAGGCCTCAGGCCGGCGCGCCGCCCTCGACGGCGCTCAGCACGGCGTCGACGTCGCTCTCGGAGGCGCCGAGCCCTGCGTCCGCGAGCCGGTCGCGGACCATTCCGCGCGCGTCGTCGACGTGACCGAGCAGCAGGTCGCCGCGCACCTGCTCGATCACGCCCTCGAGCTGCTCCGCACGCGTCGCATCGTCGTGGCCCGCCTCGACGGGCTCGGTCTGCAGGTCGTCGTTCCGCTCGTCATACGTATCCATCGGGCGATGGTCGCAGCTCGACGACGGGGCGCCAACCCCCTTCACAACGCGCCATGAATGTGCTCGGATCGCCCGCATGACCGATCTCACCCTCGACGAACTGCTCGCCCTCGAACACGAGGGATGGACGTCGCTGTGCTCGGGCACCGGCGGTGGCTTCTACGGCGACCTGATGACGGATGATGCGGTGATGGTGCTCGTGAACGGCATGGTGCTCGACCGCGAGGCCATCGCGAGCTCGCTCGACGACGCGCCGCCCTGGTCGCGGTACGAACTGAGCGATGCACGCGTGATCGACGTCGGCGACGACGCGAGGGCGCTCGTCTACCGCGCCGTCTCGTCGCGCGATGACGGCGGCGAGCCGTTCGAGGCGCTCATGTCGAGCGTCTACCGTCGCATCGACGGCCGGGCGCGGCTCGCGCTGTATCAGCAGACGACGATCACGCACTGAAGCCGCCGGCGGCCGGGAGCGCAGAACACCCCGGCGAACCCGGGGCCGGCGGCGGAGCCTGTAGCGGGCGAAAGCCGGCGCCGCATCAGTGAAGCGACGCGTTCGCGTGAACGTCCTCAAGGTCGTCGAGATAGACCGTGCCGTACACATCGACACCGAACTCGCCGATCGCCGCCGCAAGATCGGCAGGCATCACGAATCCGCCCTGAACGGAATCCGAGTAGGCCGACCACTGGATGCGGGCTTCGCAGTCCGGTGGGAGGTTCGACACCGCGCCGAGCGCGGGTTGGATCAGCCTGAGGAGCGTCCGAACGGCACGCGTACCCGTCTGATCGTCGCTCTCGTTGTCTACCTCGCCAATGTCGATGCTCCAGGTGTGGTGGCTGGTGACGCGGCCAGACTTGCGCGGTGTGCCCGCGTTCGTGACGCTGGTCGGATCGAGCCCGAGGAGTTTCGAAATCGCGGCTGGATCCGTCTCCGAGGACGAGACGACGAATGACGCTAGCCCGGACTGGATCATGAGTTGAGTGTAGAGCCAGCGGATCGGCCGCGAGTGTCTGGATTCGCCCCGATCGTTTCGCCATGCGGTCGGCCAGCAGGTTCAGGAAATGCGTTTATCGCGCCGTCTCGTCGCGCGATGACGGCGGCGAGCCGTTCGAGGCGCTCATGTCGAGCGTCTACCGTCGCATCGACGGCCGACCGCGGCTCGCGCTGTATCAGCAGACGACGATCACGCACTGGAGCTGGCCGCGGCCGACAACGTAGAAGACCCCGGGCGAACCCGGAGGTCTTCTACATCTGGGGCTCCGACCGGCATCGATCGGGTGACCTTTCGATTTTCAGTCGCCGCCAGCGCATACGCCATCATGTTGATGTGGGGCTGGAGCCCTGAATTTGCTGGGAAGAAGCGTCACTCCAGATAACAGTTCGTCACTGCTGATGAACGCGACGTGTGCCCAAATTTGTGCCCAAACTACCCCAAGCACTTCACCGAGAGAAGTGTGACTAGGCAGTGTTGCTAAACCTGGTGTGACGCTCGGGGCGGTGCAAGTGCACTACTCCGCCGCGGTCAGCGTGATGTTGACCACCGTCCCTGCGGGGCGGAAGTCGCCTGCGAGTCGGATGAGTCGCCGGCCGCTGTCGCCGGACGCGGTGTGGTCCGCGACCTCGACGAAGAGTTCGAAGTGCCGATCGCGGCCGATCCAATCCAGGATCTCGTCAACCGCCTCGGCGTCACTGATGCGCTGCGGATCGTGGCGCGCCGCCTGGCCGATATCGTCGCCGGTCCAGAACCAGACCCAGTAGATCGAGGCATCCTCCTGCCTCACCCGAAGGAAGGACTCGTCCCACTCGGCCTGCATACGATCTCCTCCGCACGGCATCGAACCAGCCAGTAGGCTCAGCCCATGACCAACACGGTTACGCCCGTTGAACTTGCAGAGCAGGTCGGGCGCAGCCCGAAGACCGTCCGAGCTCTGGCACGCAAGCTGTTTCCTGAGCACGAACAGAACACGGAGTGGCACTTCTCGACGGAAGAGGCCGATGAGCTCGCGGCTCACTTCTCGGAACCGCGATGAGCCTCGAAGAGCACTCATACGACTCAGGCCTGCCCGAGCAAGACGTCACCCGCACCGTCCTGACGGCGGCGATGCTCGGGGCGCTGTCCGAGATCCCTATGGTCGGTGGTGCAGCCTCAGCAGCTATTCAAGCTCGGTTGGCCGCAGCATCACGCGAACGTGATGAAGAGTGGTTCGCGATGCTTGCCGCCCGCATCGCCAATCTCGAGGTGGAAGGTCGGTCTCGGGGCGAAACCATCGACATCGAATCGCCAGAGTTCATCGCGGCAGTTCATCGGATGACGCGGGCTGCCCAAGAGACCGCCGACCATGAGAAGCGCCTGATGCTGGCTGGGGCGCTGGCTTCCGCGTCCATATCCACGCTTGAGTGGAACGAGCGTGAAAGATTCATCCGCCTGGTTTCGGATCTCTCACCGTTACACGTCAGGATCTTGGGCTTTTTTGCGTCGCCGACTACCTACCTTCGAGTGACTGATCTCCCGAGTTCTGGTGGTACGCCCTTTGATGCGCTCATGCTGTTCCTCGGCGACGAGTTGGACCGACGCCAGGTGAATGACGCTGTCGAAGATCTGGTGTCGAATCTTCTGCTTGGAATGTTGCCACCCGAGATGCGGACGCCAAATGGCATGCTCAGCCCACAAGTCACAGAGCGCGGAGACCGCTTCCTCGTGTTCCTCGGGTAGGGCGCCCGTAGTATCTATCCCGCGTGTGCGCGGCTGGCTTCTGTGGAGAACTGAAGCAGGGGCGGTTCTCGGCGGTCGTATGCTCTCGACATGGAAGACGACCGCTTGCCCGTCACCGAGCCGGACTGCCCGAACTGCTGCACCCGCACAATGCATCGTCCACAGGGGGAGTACTGGTGTCGTAACTGCGAGGTCATCGTCGTCGACTTCGGTTCGGCGCTATCGTGATCTGAGAGGTGGGGGACATGACTGAACAACGCGAGCATTCTTCGACGGATCACGGCGCCCAAGGCTGGCCCCCCGCTGTTCGCTACGCTCTTCTGGGAGCAGCAACTCTTGCTGTCCTGCTGTTCTTGTCGGGATTCTTCTTCTCGGTGCCGCTCGCGTTTGGCTTGCTAATTGTCTCCATACTCGGCCGGCGTCAGCTCGGCGGGATCTGGGTATGGACCGCCTCATTGAGCGTTCTCGCGATTGTTCTCTCGATCGTTTGGATGCTGGTCTCCCTGGACGCAGGCTCCGCCATCTCTGTCGACCCCATGCCCGTATCAACGCCCCGGCCATAGCCGTCCCAACGACGAGTAAGGGGGTGGGGCCAAGACTGCCCCGCCCCCTTACTGCTCGCTAGACGTCAGTACAGCGAGCAGACGTAGTCACGGTAGTACGTCCCAGTGAAGTTGCCGCGAACACGAGTGCACGGCTGGGTGTACTGAGTCGGAATCGGAGTCCCCAACTGGTACTGGAAGCTGTGCTGAGACCATGCGACCCCCCGACCCGACACAACGCCCGAGCCACCGTTGATCTTGCCATTGAACTTCCAACCCAGGAAGAAGGTCTGACCGCCCTGCTCCTCGATCGCAGCGCCGGTGACGGTGGTCGCGCCAGTGCACCAGCGTCCCCGGGTCCAGGACTTGTATAGGTCAATGCCGACAGCACTGCGCCCAACATACGTCTGAGTGACGGAGTAGCAGTAGTTCGCCGCCATCGGCGTAACCACGCCATCCTCGGCGAGCGCGGCCTCCGCCTCTGCCGCTGGCATGAGCTTTACCTCACTCGTTACCTTCACGTCCGCGAGTTTGCCTGCCTCCTGCAGTAGGGCGAGGTCAGCCGCAGGGATCTTGGCGAGCGCCTCCTCGGACGCTCCAAGGTACTTCTCGTTGAGAGCGAGTGCTCGTTCAACATCGATGCCCTTGTCCTTGCCGTTGCCTCGATCTGCGGCCGTGGCGGGAGAGGCCACGAACAGACCCAAGGCGATCGACGCGATCGCTACAGCGGACCCAATACGGAGAACAGATTTCATAGAGATCTTCTTTCTCGAAGGCCGCGGCACCGTTACCGCGGACCTGAATAGATATGTCCGCATGCGGCGAGAAGGTTCCCGATTGCCATCACCGTTTTGCCTCGGACCGTAGGCTCGAGATCATGCGCTTGACCGGCAACCTTCGTCCAACTGCTTCGAGTGAGATCGTCGCGGCGGGCCACGATCGCGGCAGTGCGTGCTAGCGCTCCTTTCGGGGCGATCGTGCCAGAATCGCTGACATGCTGCTGAGTTCCGGGGGTATCGATGCTCGCTAGCCTGCTGCCTGGTCTCAGGGACGTTCGAGTCCCGTTGGCGGCGGGCCTAATCTGGCTGGCCGTTCTGGCGGTCGCGTTCAGTTGGATCGTGCCGCTCGTCGCGCCGACACTGTTGCTCTCGCAACTCGTGGATGCCGCTGGGGTGTTCGGTGGTGCAACGGCGATCACAGCGATTGCGTTTGTGGCGTATCTGGTCGGGCTTGTTGTCCTCGGACTTCCGGTGTTTGTCGACGAGGGCGATCCTGCGAGTGCTGTGAGCACGACATCGGAAGCCGGGCTCGAGCAGCTCATCGTCAGGGACCTTCGGGACGCCAGGCGGCGTGGTGTGCCGTTCCAGCGGCTGATTGGTCAGTTCGAGATACTGGCAGCCAATGAAGAAGCCCGCATGAGCGACGAGGCTCGGGAGGAGCTCTCGGCAGAGGCAGCATTCGATGATCCAGAGCATCGGACACCTTGGGAGATCAGCCAGCACGACCAATGGACGTGGCTCGAAGAGGATTGGAATGTGAAGTTTCTCGCCTCCACGGTTCTTCAGGAACTGGATCTCGCTGAACTCTCGCTTCAGACGACGAGCCGTGATGTCTACGACAGGTACGACCGAGTCCGTGCAGAAGGCGAGTTCCGTCTCGCGGTCGCACTTCCGATCGGAGCCCTCGCGGTGGCCCTCGCCGCCCGGCTTTCAGTCGAATACCATAATCTGCTCCCATTGACGTTTCTGCTACTGCTGATTCCCGCGTGGGCGCTTTGGAATTCAGGGCGGGCCCGATTGGTGCACGCGAAGGACGTCATGGTGCAAGCGATTCTGAGCGGGCAGGCCTCCTCCCCAACGCTGAAGCTGATCACAGACCTCGAGGGGACGTCTCCAACATCAGGCGGAAGATGAGGTTTGTATAGGATTCGCGCCTATACAGAGCTATATTCGGGTTGTGTATCCCGAGTTGAACCCCTATCGTCCTGGCTCGGGCCTCAAGCCGCCTGCTCTGACCGGCCGGGAAGCCGATGTTGACGCGTTCGACCTGCTTGTGGCTCGGACTAGAAGGCGCGAACTCGATCGAGGAATGATCCTGTACGGCCTTCGCGGTGTCGGCAAGACCGTGTTGCTGAATCAATTCCGGAATCAAGCCGAGACTGCATCATGGGCAGTCGTCGAGCTGGAGGGGCTTAGCCGGGCGGATGAGGTAGACACCCTTCGATTGAAGCTCGCGAGAGGGTTCTACCGGGCCGGCGCCAAAATCCGAAGGAGACTCCCCCCGAAGGACTCAGTGACTCAGCGTGCTCTTTCCACCATCGGAGCATTCTGCGAGTCTGCTGGCGCGAACAACCTGGATCTAGGCGCTCCTGCGGCTGTGGGACGAGCTGACTCGGGTGACCTCGCACTCGATCTGGAAGACCTACTGGAAGACCTAGCTCCAGCGCTCATAGCTTCGTCAGCGGCGGTCGGATTGTTCATCGATGAACTGCAGGAGCTTGATCCCGATCTCCTGGGCGAGCTGCTTAGTGTGCAACATCGTGCTGGACAACGTGGATGGCCGTTCTACATCATCGGGGCTGGTCTCCCTGTGTTACCTGCACGGTTGGCGGCCGCACGCACATACGCAGAGCGCTTGTTTGATTATCGACAGGTGGGGGCACTCACCGCCGAGGCCTCCCAAGCCGCACTCGTTGAGCCCGCGGTCCAGCGGGGCGTCGACTTTGATGACGATGCTCTCGCAGCCCTACTTGAAGCAGCGAACGGATACCCGTTCTTCATCCAGACGTTCGGCAAGTCGACATGGGACGTCGCAGTCGAGAAGAAGATCACAGCCGATGACGCGCGCTTGGGTATCGCAGAGGGCAGGAGAACCCTCGACGAAGGCTTCTACCCGTCTCGTTGGAGCCAAGCCACCCCGGTTGAGCGCAAGTACTTGCTTGCGATGGCCGCGCTTGGAGAGGAACGCGCAAGGACAACGGATATTGCTGCGCACCTCGGCGTTCCGACGAGCAAGCTCAGCACCGCTCGTCAGCAACTGCTTGACAAGGGCGTCCTCTTTGCTCCCAGCCGTGGCATCGTCGAGTTCGCGGTGCCGGGAATGCTTGCGTACATCGAACGTCAGTACGCCTACTGATCGTGCCTTTCGCGCGAATGCGTAGAATCTAGGGATAATGCGCGGGCCGGCGCGCTCCAAATTCAGGAGCACCATTGGCCCGAGATGAACCCCGCTGGCACCCACTCCTTGCAGCCGTAGAAGGCCCTCTGGGGACATGGCGCATGATCGACAGCCTTGGCAAGGAGTACGGGCTCGTGAGGCTCGTGCGGCTAGACGGAGAGCCTCGGTACCGGACCGAGTTTCGAGGGCAACTCCTCGGCTACGGAGCCACCCTCAGAAGCTCATGCGAGCGAATACACGGAGCCCTCGTGTCGTCAGCAGCTCCCAGCGGCCGCATTGGATGGGAAGAACAACAAGACGCCGATCGACGAGCTGGGCGAGCGACTAACGCTTCAACTGCGTCCCCCGAACGCGGGCAGGCGCCACAGCACGTACACCCTTAGCCTGCAATGACGGGTGGCGCAGACGCGACCCGCACAAACGGGGGACAGCATGTCGGACGCGCAACCGCCTGCCGGATCGAATCCGGATCCCGCTTCGGGGGAGCAGCGCTACAGGGACGGCGACCGGCCGACCGCAGAGATTCAGCTGGATTTGATCAACGCGGATCCCGAGGTCGCAGCGGTTGTCCAAATGGCGATTGGCAACCTCGGTGTCGGCAGCCTGCTAGTTGCCGGCCTTCAGTCGCTGCTTCCAGAATCGGCCTTGTGGCGGCTTACGGTGACGACCGACATTGCGACAACGGTTGATCGGCTTGAAGGGCGCGATCTTGAGGCAGCCTACACAACAAATCGTGGAGCCGGGTTCGTCGGTGGACGCACCATCAAGAACGTAGACGGGTCATACGACATCGTGGTGTCGGCGGACGCGCTAATAATCGCGCCAGAGTCCGCAGACACGCCTGAGGCAGTGCTCGAGCATGCATTTCGCGCGGCAGCTCACCTAGGGGTGCACGAAGCTGGGCACGTACTGCTTGATCTGAGAGGCGAAGACGCAGACCGCTACTCCGACCTGCCCACTCAAGCGCCGACTGCGCACGCGTGGCGCAAGTACCTAGCATCACATTTAGACGATCATCGGATCGAGCAGATGGCACGTGCGGTCTCGCCGTCACCCAACTCCCAGCTCGATCATCTGGCGAAAGCCATCGCCCATTTCCGCGCCGAACTCAACTGGTCGCGGCAGAACTGGCGCGACGACATCGGTGCAGCGGCCTCCAGGACGATGATTGCGGCGAATGACCTGATCCGCGTCCTTACGTATCTTTCGGCCGAACTAGGGATTGAAGACGGTTACGCCGTCACCCCCGACCCTGCACCACCCGGCTGGGACGAGTACGTGGGGCCATTTTGGCAGCGGTGGAGTCTGGCATTCCATGAGGCCCGCCCGGCAGACATCGAGATGTCGCGAGAAGAGCTCGCCGACGTACTGAAAGGGCTTTGCCCGCTTGTGAGGGAGTGGCTCCATGGAATCGGCGTCGATTGGGACATCGACGAGCTCGACCGCGAGAGCATCTACTGGCGAAGGCTCTGGTATTGAGCCCACCCGAGTCCCCCTAGACGAATTGCCGCCGGACCTTCGTCGCATGACCCAACTCCGCGCGGCGAACGTCAGACGGGCGCACTCGACCTCCGCCGCCAACTCGACCGTAGGCCACGGCTGTATCGCGCCCGCGACACGCGCGGCCGTTCAGGGACAACTTCTCCGGGAGTAGCGACTGCCACTACTCCCGGAGGAGTGACGGGACGCTAAGCGCGTCCGCGTCGCGAATTCGCCACCGACGTCGAACCGATCGAGGCCTGAATCGCACCCATCGGGACCGTTACACCGACGCGGTCGCGGATCTCGCGGAGGAGTTGTCGATCGAGCGGGCTCAGGTTCGTCGGCCCATACGCGGCCGGGCTCGCCGCGGGGGCCGCGGGGGCCGGCATCGAGTAGGCGTATGTCGCTGGGGATGCCTCGTACCGTTGCGCGCCTTTGGTGAAGGCTTCCCAGTGGGAGGTTTCGCCGCCGCTGTTGATCATGCTCAGCAGTGCGAGATTCTTCTGTGCCGCGTTCGCGTTCACGACGAACTCACCGTCCGACAGCATCGCCGGGATGTTGTCTTCACGCGGACCACCGGGACCCGTCACTAGGCCACCGTCTGCGTACTGACCGACGTTCATCGGCCGTCCAGACATGTCCTTGATCGCCTGCACGTAGAGCGGGATCTGCCGGCCTGAGTAGTCACGAATGAACCCGTCCAGTGCTGCCTGTGCAGCCGCGGTTTCCGCGATCACCCGCCACTCGGACGAGTCAGGAATGCGGTAGATCTGATCCGCCAGCGCCCCCGCCTCGTCGGCGTTGTACCCGAGCTGCTTAGCGCGGTCGATCAGAGTCTGTTGACCAGCCTCAAGCGTCTCCCGGTACGTCTTAGTGTTCCCGTCGAGATCGAACTGCGCCTTTGCTGCTTCCTGCGACTGCTGTGCCAGATCGACGAGCATGGCCTTGTTGTCGCGGCCAGCCTGCGTGTTCTCATCCAGCCCGAGCGCGTACCCCTCAACGCCGTCCTTCGCATTCTTGATGGTCTCGTCGACCTCAGCGAGCGCATTCTTGTAGTCCAAGTTCTGCGAGACGGCATCCTGCCCGACACCGTTGGCCTCGTTGATTTGGTCGATGAGTTCGGAGATTTGCGAACTCAGCTCTTTGGCACCGGAAGCAGCGTCGAGATACGCGTCAGCGGCACTCTTCGACACCTCGACACCGTCCGCCTGTGCACGGTTCTTCTGCTCAGCCATGCTGATCGCATCAGCAATCGAGGCCGACTCACCGCGCACCGCGTCGACCACAATCTTGCTCGCGTTCGCATACTCAAGCCCACGAGTAGCCGAGTCGAGCGTGACCTTTTCGACCTCGCGCATCGCGTCGACATTGCCCATCGCCGCCTCGGTGACTGTGTCGATCCCAAGCCCGATCTTCTCCGCAGCCGAGTACGCCGAATCGGACGCCTCGATCCACAAGAAGCTGTCCTTTGCGGCCAGGTTCTCGATGACCATTTCACGCGTCGATTCCGTAACCCGTCCGGTTGCCTCGTCGAGCGTCGTGACGAAAGCGTCGGTCTTCGCGGAAGCCTGCGCAGCCTCCGAGGCCCAAGCTGCCAGTGCGAGGCCAGCAACCGAGATTGCACCGCCCGCAAGACCAACACCCTTCGCTGCCTGACCACCCGAAATCCCCAGAGCGGACATCGACGCTTTGAGCTCAGCCATCTTCGGGATCGCGAGCAGTGCGGCACCACCCGCAAGCCCCACCGCGGCCGTCAGACCGCCCATAGCGGTCCCAACACCCAGCACCGGCTCCGGAAGGTCACCAATCGCGTCAACCGCGCCCGTAGCCGCTTGCACGAGAGCACGTAGCGCGTCGTTCGCCGCCGACCCCGACTGGATCAGAGTCGTGTCGATCGCACCGCCCAACTTCTCGATATCACCCGACAGGTTGTCCATCCGCATACGTGCCGTCTCCGACGCATACCCGGAATCGTCGACCGCTTTCGTCCACTTGTTTATGCCCGCTTCACCCTCGGAGTAGAGCACGTTCGCGGCGCGGATCGCGTCTTGGCCGAAGATGATCTCGAGCGATGCGTTCCGCTGCTGATCCGTCAACCCAGCGAGCGCGCCATGCAGGCTGCCGGCGAACTTCGCCAACCCGACGAACGAACCGCCCGAGTCGTACGCGCTAATCCCGAGACGTTCCATCTCGGCTGCGGCCTTCGCAGAGTTCGGCGTCAACGCACCCAACATCGTCTTGAACGACGTACCTGCGTCAGAACCCTTCAACCCTTGCGAAGCGAACGCTGCTAGACCTGCCGTGGTTTCCTCGATCGACAGGCCGGTGCCGTGCGCTACCTGTCCAACCTGGCCCATCGCCTGCGCCAAATCCTCAACCGAACCCGACGCCTTACCGGCCCCAGCCGCGAACAGGTCCGCGACGTGCGGGAGATCCGCCCCGGAGAGGTTGAACTGGTTGAGCGCATCAGCCGCAACCTCCGCCGAACGTGCAACCTCGAGCCCACCAGCCGCCGCCAAGTTCAGAGATCCGGTGAGACCACCGCCGAGAATGTCCGCGGTCTCGACGCCGGCTTTGCCCAACTCCTCGATAGCGCCCGCAGCCTCAGACGCCGTGTACGCGGTGCCCTCGCCCGCATCAATCGCCGCCTGCCGAAACGCGGCCATGTTCTGCGTCGACTCGTGCGACGCAGCCTGCACCGCCGACATCTGCCGGTCGAAATCCGCGAACTTCGACACCGCCAACCCGACACCAACCGCAGCCAGCGTTCCGATCGCGAGTGACGCCTTGCCGACGGCGTCGAACGCCTCCTTCTGTGCGGCGAGCTTCCCCGCCTCAGTCGTTGTATCTTTGGTCGCTTTCGCGGCCTTCTGCATGCCACTGACGTACTGCGCCACCTGTGCTGTCAGAGTGACCTTCGTTACCCGATCGCCCACCTACTCATCTGCCATTCCCCCCACGTTGTTAAGCCGAAAGGGGCCAGTCGAACGACTGGCCCCACCTATCCGCAAACCGCGGCCCCTACATGCCCCTTCTCGCCTCATACGCCCGCTGCCGACAGGACGACGAGCAATAGACCTTTCCCTTGCGCCCCTGCACGTCGCCATCGCACTGAGGGCAAACCCGAACGATCTCCCACAAGCCGGCCAACTGCCGACGCAGAAGCCGAATCCCCTTCTCCGCACGACGCACCCGTTGAAGAAGCGCCAGCAAATCCGGCTCCGGCAGCTCCCGCAAAGCCTCGACCTCCGCAGGTGTCAACTTGCCTTGACGCGGCCCCCGCGGAAGCCGCCAATCCAAACTCTCCGTGATCCTCAAAGAGCCCCCTTTCCGTGACGCATCGACGGCAAACCGCCCGACAGTGACGGCTAGAGCGCCACATCCCAAACGTTTTGAACCCGTCGCACCTCTTAGCGACCTCACCGGCGGTCTGTAGCAGGGGTTGTATCGGGGGTCTCCCCCCCACCCCTTAGAGATGCCAGCACCCGCGCACACACCGTTCGCGAGTGAGGAGTTGACCTCGACAGGCCGATCGGCTCGGTAGGCTCGCGTGGTGCACACGGGTTGGTGGAACATCGCAGGCTGGCCTACGGCCGAGGAATGGTCGGCTTGGTGGGCATGCGTTGCCGCTCTCGGAGGGCTCGCCCTCTTGTGGTTGGCATGGCGCCAGCTGCAAGGGCTCTCTGAGTCGAATCGTACGCTTGCGCGCTCGAACGACCTGGTGGCAGCTGCGAATCGCGAGGAGTCGCGCCCCTACGTGATCGTCGACTTCCGCCCCATGAACCACAAGCACGGTGCGAGCTTGGCGATCGACGTGTCGAATACGGGCCGCACGTCTGCGATGAACGTTCGGATCCGATCGACTCCACAGCTGGAGACATCGCTCACTGCAATCGAAGGTGACAAGGTCGCGAGCGAGCGAGTGCGAGACCGACTCCGTCGCATATTCGACGGAGAGATCGGACTGACCCTCCACCCAGGTCGGAACTACACGTACATCTTCGACGCCTTACCCGCTGCCGGCGCCCCAGAACTCCCGAAGTCGTACCAGATCGAAGTCAAGTACGTGGATGTCAACGGGAACTACTTTCGGGACACGTACACGATTGAGTACGCCTCGATTCTTGACGCCGCCGAGGTCAATGGCGTCGGGCCCAGCTGGTAGCCCCCGGAGACCTGATGGGCGGCTGAACACTCCAACCGCCCATCGCTCACCCGTAACTGTCAGAGCTACGACCGACGCTCGAGGGCTCGTCGCATGTGCTGGTAGATGTCGTAGTTGCGGCGTGACGCAACCGGGACCTTGAACACCTCGGTGAGGTAGAGGTTCGGGTCGATCGCTCCGATGCGCCCCGTCCCTACGCGGATGTCCGCCACGCTCGAGTACTGCGTTGGGTAGGGCGCGAGAAGCGTCTCATCCTCCCTCGGCGAGGAGTTCGTGAAGTCCTCTACGCCGAGTTCACGGAGACGCTTGCGCCAAGCACGGAGTTGGGTGGATCGGGCTTCCGCCGCCTCGAGGAACGCGAGTTGAGCATCTTCCACGGCCTGCAGAAGGCGGGTGAACTGTTCCGAGTCCAGCGGCGTCGTTTCGATCTCCTCGCGGATTGACTGAATCTCCGAAATCCGCAGTTGCTCGCGAGCCTCGCTGAGTCTGCGTACCGTGTTCTGGATGCGAAGCTCTGCGTACCGTGCGCGCGATTCCTCAGCTTCGATGTCGGAGATCTTCACCTTGGTGTTGCCGTTGATGATGTCGTTTTCCAAGGTCGCAGCACGATCCCTAGCTGCCTGCACCTCAGCTTCGGAGCTCTCGAGCTCTCGTTCCAGCTTCTCCACAATGTCGGTCATTCTTCTTCTCCATTCATTTCGGGTTCGTCGGCCCCTGATTCAGTCAGCTCGTACTTCTCACGCAGTTGCGCGATCGTCGCTGGCTCGGGGAAGAGGAGATGGTCAAGTCGCCCCTCTTCCCTTGCAGTGAGAATCTCCTCGGGCGTCATCTGTTTCAGATCCGCTCGGGTTGGGCGATCTGGGATTGGCTCTCGTTTTGGGATTCCGAGGAGGTGGTTGAGAGCGCCGGCAGTGTGTAGCTCACTGATTTCCTCTGGCGTCATGCTCTTGAGGTCGTCGCGGGTGGTCTCCCTTGTCATCTATTTGCTCCCTTCTCGCAAGTCAGCAGGTCGCCTCGCGCAGTTGAGGACAGCTGGATTCGTGTTTGACCATGGGCCAGAAGAACCCACTCGTGATCTCGGTCATGCGGATGTTTGCGCAGCAGTCATCGCACTGCCCCCAACCGCCGTGCTTGCCGATGTGGTCGATAGCCATCAGTTCCTTCTCCTTCCGGCCCACCAACCGGCGTTGACACGGCCCTCGCGGGCGTACAGGTCACACGCGCTTCGGAGCGGGCAGAGACTGCAGGTTTCAGTGAGTTCGATTTCGTCGCCGGGCGGTAGTTCGTCGGCGATGAATCGTGGGTCGTTGAGGCAGAGCGGGGGGTTGCGTTGCATCGCCGCTTGCAGGGCATCCCACGCCGCCGCGCCCCTCATGAGACGAGCTCCAGCGGTGTGTCCGTACTGTCCGGTTGTCCGGATTTCCAATCGGGTTCGGACACCAGGACACTTCGGACAGGGGAGTAGAGGCCACGTTCGGTTCGTTCGATGCGGCCTGCATCTGCGAGTCGTCGAAGATAGCGACTGACCTTGTCGACGGCGAGATTGGTGCCGGCTGCGACCTCTGCTGCACGCACGGGGCGGCTCGCGTGTGACACGAACTCAACGATTCGAGTGGTGTCTTCACTGAGATTGTCGGTCGCCCGCTGCTCCTGCTGGGCGGCGGCGGCGTCCTCGAGCGAGTCACCGACGAGCGTCCATCGATGCCCGTCAAGCTCTACTCGGTACTCACCTTCGGCGGCATCTCGTGAGGTCACTGACAGGCAGCCCGTGGTCTCTGTGCGGTTGCGGCGCAGCACGACGATGCTGTCTGCGGAGCCCGCGAGGCCCTGCGTGCCGCTCACCATGTCAAGGAAGTCCTCCGAGACCGCCTTACGGGTGTGATGCACCGCGACCAGAGAAGAGCCCGGGTTGCTGTCGGCTAGCGCTTTCAGTTCCCCACCAACGCGGTAGTCGCGGGCGTAGTCGGTTTCACCACCACGAGCAGTTCGCTCCACCTTGCCGAGGGTGTCGAGGATGATCAGCGGGTTCGTTCCGGCCGCATCCGACATCCACGCCGCGAGCGTCGCGATCGGGTCGCCGGGAAGGGCCGTCGCGAAGTCGAGATGCGACGGCCCCTCCGTGACGCCGAGTGCGTGCAATCGCGACTGCAACCGCCGCGGTCCATCCTCGAGAGCCGCGTACAGCACTGGTCGTCGCCTCCCGACTGGCAGACTGCCGAGCGCATTGCCACCAATCGCAATTTGGTACGCAAGATCAAGGGCGAACCATGATTTGCCAGCCTTCGGTGCGCCGGCAAGCAAGGTAAGTCCCTCAGGAATCACACCGGGAACGGCGTACTGGACTGCCGGGAAGTGCTCGCCCATAAGCCACGTGGCGTTGAATACTCCGTTCATCGGCTCTCACCTTCGATCTGGGTATCGACTGCCGAGTCGACGAACTCGCGCCAGTAGTCTTCGGCAGCAGCGCGCATGCGACGCAACCTCAGCTCCGGGTAGTCGGTGCCGCCGTGGATACGTTCGTAAAGCTGGTCACGGGCGTCCTCGGCACTCTCAAGGCGTGCCCGAAGCGACTCCTGGCCGTCCCAGAAGCCGCTCGCGTAGAAACCTTGAAGAGCAGGGGTCAAGTCGTGAAGCCCGCACTCACCCGAGAGAAGGCGGTAGAGGGCTCCGTCGAGCTGCTGCTCGACGGTGTATCCGATCAGTTGGACTGCATTCATACGCAGCCTCCAAATCCGGTTGCTAGGCGGTCAGCTCCCTCGCGAGATTGACCAATGCGTTGTGAACCTCACGCCAGCTCTCGAGCGAGAAGTCGGCCGGCCATGCGGTAAGTGCGAGAACGTACCCGTCCGGGTAGTTGAGAAACGGCGTAGGCGAGTCCGGGAGTGGCCCCCACACGTCGTAGGCGCGGAAGATGCGGAGAGCCCGCCATGTCCATGACGTGGCGGGCTCATCCCAGTCGTCAGTGTCGTCAGGCAACGGACGCTTCCTCGAATACGCGAAGCTCGGCGGCGGCGGAACCGATGACGTACGCGATCTGCTCGGCCTCTTGCCACGTCTGGTCGGGGCTCAGCTCGGGGACAACGACCGCCGCCGACTCTGGCGAGTGGTAGACGACTCCTTCTTCCCCACACTTGGCGCGCTCCGTTGCGCCGTACACGATGTAGATCCGTTCGATGCGGGCCGCGAAGCTTCCAGCAGTCCAGTCACGTCCATGTACGAACACCATGTAGTCGTCATCGTCGAAGGAGGCTTGGTGCACCTTGACCCCGATCGCCCAACCAGGCAGCGGCAACGGCCACGGGGGATTCTCGCCCGCATCCTTCGCGTCGCGCCACTCGGCGAGGAGCGTCTCGACCTCAGGGTTTCCACTGGCCCGCGCCGGGGTTGACTGCTCTACGATTGACATAGTCGGTTCCTTTCTTGATGGTTTGGTTCCGTCGAATGCCCGCCGGGTTGCACCCCATTGGCGGGCATTCTTCTTAGGCACCAACCGGCTGATCGGTGCGGGTGTACAAGTTCGCTTCGAGGAAGCTCTCGACATCTGCGCGTCGGTAGAGCACCTTCTTGCCGAACTTCACGAAGCGGGGTCCACCGCCGCGGTAGCGAAGCTGCGCAAGTTGTCCCGGCGTGGTGTGCGCGAGCTTTGCGACTTCATCGGGTGTAAGCAGATCTGGCATGTCGCCTCCAATCAATTTCTGGCATTCCAAGTACCGGTCCTGAGACCGGTGAATGTTTCGGCCGGGTTCCCCCTCACCCACCACAGTGAGGTCGCCTGTCCCGCTCTGTTGAATTGCTTGCCTGACGCACTGGCTGGTTGGTCCGGCCCCGCCTCGACGCGCTATGTGCTCGTGTGCCGACTCCAAATTGGTGTCGATATTCAACTCTAACAGAGTGTAAGGCTATTTTGGTAACGGAACTCGACTCCAAGTTGGATTTTTTCGCTAGTCTGTGCGTATGGACTTTCCCTTCGCAGCTACAGACGAGGTATTTGGACCCGCGCTCCGCGAGGTGCGGGAGGCCGCTGGTCTGTCCCAAGACGAACTCGCTGTTCGAATGAGTGCCGAAGGGTTTGGATTCAGCCAGGCAACGATCTACAAGATCGAGAACCGAAAGCGAAAAGTCGGTCTGGGTGAGGCGCTAGCTCTTGCGGCCATTCTGCGAGTCCCCGTCGAACGCCTCGCGATCCCGGAGCGGAACACCGCCGCGGCTGTCCGCGAAGCGATCAAGGGACAGGCCCGCCACTCGCTAACGGTGATCGGGGAAAGCAGCGATTCGGTCCTGACCGTGATCGGGGACTTGAGAGCGCTCCGCGACCTGCTCGACGAGTACGTCTCGAGGGTGGGCACGCATCCCGCTTTTGCGGCTCGGACTGAAGATCCTTGGAAGGCGTACCACTCGTTGATGGAGTTCGAGCACGGCGCCCGTGGGTACGTCACCGAAATTCAGGCGCTCGTCGCAGACCCACTCGTCCGCGATCTGATGAGCGAACTGGGCGTGGATGAGCATGCTGTCACACGGTTGGCGTGGGCCTGATGGCGACCGTTGAGCCCTACCAGAACAGCGCCGGCCGGACGCTCTATTCGGTGCGCTATCGATCAGCGGATCGGCGGCAGCGACGCAAGCGGGGGTTCAAGACGAAACGCGATGCCGAGCGGTATCTGATCTCAGTTGAGTCTGCGAAAGACCGAGGCGAGTGGGTTGACCCCGGCAAATCTCGAGTGACCGTGGGGGAGTGGGCCGAGCATTGGTACGCGGCTCAGATCCAACTCAAGCCCACCACCCGCTCGGGTTACCGTCATGCGCTGGACAAGCACGTGCTGCCGCGGTGGTCGACGACGAAGCTCTCGGACGTTGGGCACGCTGATGTCCAGAAGTGGGTCAACGGGCTATCGACCCACCTTTCGCCGAGCACGACGCGACAGACCCATCTCGTGCTATCCGGTGTCCTGAAGTTCGCCGTTCGCGATGGGCGGCTGGTGCGAAACCCGTGCGACGACATCCGTCTCCCACGGATCACTCGGAAGGAACGCGGCTACCTCACGCACGAGCAGGTCGCAGCGCTTGCGGCTGCGAGCGAGCCCTACGGCGACGTCGTCCAACTCCTCGCGTACACGGGTCTTCGATGGGGTGAGATGGCCGGCCTGAAAGTGAGTCGGGTCGACCTGCAAAGGCGGCGTCTCGACATCGCCGAAGCGGTCACCGAACCCCGGGGCCTCATCACTTGGGGCACGCCGAAGACCCACGAACGCCGATCGGTTCCGTTCCCTGAGTTTCTGATTGCTGCGCTCGAGAAGCGCATGGACGGCAAGCGGCCAGATGACATCCTGTTCGTCGGGCAGGACGGTGGGGTTCTCCGCAACAGCAACTTCCGGTCTCGCTACTTCACCAAGGCGTTGAAGGCGGTGATGGCCGAGGATGAGGACTTTCCGCGGATTACTCCGCACGACCTTCGCCACACTGCTGCGAGCCTCGCCGTAAGTGCCGGTGCGAACGTGAAGGCGGTGCAGCGGATGCTTGGGCACAAGTCCGCGGCGATGACCTTGGACGTCTACGCCGACCTGTTCGACGACGATCTGGACGCCGTTGCCGATGCGCTGAACGTGCGCGCTGTGTCCAAAATGTGACCAACTCGATCACTAGGCAGGCGGGGCGAGCTCATGGCAAACAAAAAACCCCCGGATGACCGGGGGTTTTGACTGTGGCTCCGACCGGCATCGATCCGGTGACCTTTCGATTTTCAGTCGAACGCTCTACCAACTGAGCTACAGAGCCTCGAGGTGCGAAAGCATCTCGATAAGGAGAAAGCCCCTTCTCTCGTAAGGGAAAGGGCTTGTCGCCTGAGCGACCCTGACGGGACTTGAACCCGCGACCTCCGCCGTGACAGGGCGGCACGCTAACCAACTGCGCCACAGGGCCTCGTAGTGAGAAATCTCACCGAGACTGTTCAATTGTACTTGCCATTTTTCAGTGACCCCAACGGGATTCGAACCCGTGCTGCCGCCGTGAAAGGGCGGTGTCCTAGGCCACTAAACGATGGGGCCGGAGGTCTTGCCTGGGGCATGACCGCCGACAAGCAAGCATACGTGCTGATTCGCGAGAGTGCAAAACGAGCGGCGGGATGCCTCGCGGCGGCCTGGTTCGCCGGGTTCACGGGTGTCCGTCGACGAGTTCGGGGAGCGCCGAGGCATCCGTGGACATGCCCCTGAAATCCCCGGATTCGGCTTCGCCCGTGCCTATCGTGAAGGCTGCCACTGCCTGCATTCGAGAGCGAGGAGCGCGGGGAACCCGAGGCCCGCGTGGACGGGGAACCATGGACCGCACCACACCACGTACGAACGCCGTGCGACGACTACTGGCCGGCGCCCTGCTCGTCTCGGTCGCCGTCGTCGGAGCGGTGGCGTCACCGCAGGCCGCCTTCGCCGCCGACTATCCCACGTGGGACGAGGTCGAGCAGGCGAAGGCCGACACCGCCGCCGGCGCCGCGGCGGTCGAGGAGATCGAGGGCCTCATCGGGCAGCTCGAGGTGAACGTGGCCGAGACGAGGGCCGAGGCCGAACGCCGCACCGACGACCTCATGGTCGCGCAGCAGAAGTACGACGACGCGGTGACGAAGGCCGCGCGCATCCAGGCCGAGGCCGACGCCTCGGCGAAGGAGGCCGCCGACGCCGAGCGCAACGCCGGTCAGGTCGCCGCGCAGCTGTATCGCAGCGGCGCGGGCGACCTCAGCGTCAACCTGTTCCTCGAGGCCGGCGACGCGAAGTCGACCGACGCGCTGCTCTCGAAGCTCGGCAGCATGAACCAGATGGTCGAGCGCTCCAGCGAGGTCTACAGCCTCGCGCAGGAGAAGCAGAACGCGGCGGCGGCGCTCGGCGACCAGGCCGAGGTCGCCAAGGCCGAGCGCGAGAAGCTGCGCATCGCCGCCGAGGAGGCGCTGCGCGCCGCGCAGGAGGCGCAGGCGCAGGCCGAGGCCGCGCTCGCCGAGTCGCAGGCGAAGAAGACCGAGCTCGAGGCGCAGCTCAAGTTCCTGAAGGACGCCGAGGCGAAGACGACCGCCGCGTACGAAGAGGGTGAGCGCAAGCGCAAGGAAGAAGAGGAGCGCCGCCGCAAGGAGGAGGAGCGCCGCCGTCGCGAGGCGATCGAGAACGGCAGCGCCGGCGGGGTCGCAACGTCGGGCTGGGCGCTCCCGGCCTCGGGTTGGATCTCGGGCGGCTACGGTCCCCGCGAGGTCATCTGCGAGAACGGGTACTGCTCGAACTCCTTCCACTACGCGACCGATCTCGCCACCGGGTGCTGGTCGCCGATCTACGCGGCCAACAGCGGCGTCGTGACGTACGCCGGCTGGTCGGGCAGCTACGGCAACTTCGTGAAGATCGACCACGGGGGCGGCATCTCGACCGGGTACGCGCACATCGTCGACGGCGGCCTGCTCGTCGGCTACGGCCAGTGGGTGTCGGCGGGGCAGCAGATCGCCTGGACCGGCACGACCGGCGCGTCCACGGGCTGCCACCTCCACTTCGAGGTGTACGACGGATGGAACCGCATCGATCCCGTGCCGTTCATGGCCGCGAGGGGCGTATACCTTGGCTGAGCAGCGTACCGGTCCCATCTCGCGGAGCTCGGCAGCGGCCATCTCGGCGGCGGTCGCCGTCGGCGCGGTGACGGCGTCGGTCGGACTGGTCGGGTCGCCGGCGGCGGCCGAGCCCGACTACCCGACCTGGGGCGAGATCGAAGCAGCCAAGCAGAACGAGTCGGCGAAGCTCGCCGAGATCGACCGGCTCGGCGGGCTCATCGCCGGGCTGCAGCAGACGGCGGATGCCGCGGTCGAGGTCTCGATGAAGGCCGACGAGGCCTACCGCCAGGCGATCGACGCGCGCGACACCGCCCTCGCACGCGAGCAGTCGCTCGGCCGCCAGGCCGACGAGGCCGAGGCGGTCGCCGAGATCTCGAAGATGCGCGCCGGGCTCATCGCCGCGCACCTCGCCCGTTCGGGCGGCGGCGATCTCACGAGCGAGCTCATGTTCGCCCCCGACCGCGCCGACGACCTGCTGCACCAGCTCGGCACGGCCGCGAAGCTCGGCGAGCAGGCACAGGGGCTCTACGAGCAGGCGCGAGCCGACCGCAACTCGGCCGCCTCGCTGCGCGAGCAGGCCGAGCAGGCCGCCGACGAGCGCGAGCGGCTCGCGGAGGTCGCCGAGACGCGCGCCGATGAGGCCCGTGCGGCCGCCGACGCGGCGACCGCCGCCGTGGCCGAGGCGGAGCAGCGGTCGGTCCAGCTCTACGCCCAGCTCGCGTCGCTCAAGGACACGACCGCCGAGCTCGAGCGTGAGCGCGTCGAGGGGCAGGCCCGGGAGGCGGCCCAGGCCGCGCTCGAGGAGCAGGAGCGCCGGGAACGCGAGGAGCGTGAGCGCGAGGAGCGCGAGCAGGACGCTCGCGACGACGCCGCAGCGGGGAACGGCGGCAC
Organism: Agromyces sp. NPDC055658; assembly: GCF_053618155.1. NCBI lineage: Bacteria > Bacillati > Actinomycetota > Actinomycetes > Micrococcales > Microbacteriaceae > Agromyces > Agromyces sp. NPDC055658. Next base: position 204,282 of record NZ_JBSHHD010000003.1, read on the forward strand.
TGGTGGCGGCAGCGCCCCGGCTCCGGCCCCGCCGCCCAGGCCCGCCCCGCCGCCGACTCCGGCACCGCCGAATCGCAGCGCCGTCGAGTCGGCGATCTGGTTCGCGAGCCAGCAGCTCGGCGAACGCTACGTGCTCGGCGGCGCCGGCCCCGACGTGTGGGACTGCTCGGGCCTCACCAAGGGCGCCTACGCGTACGCGGGCATCGGCATCGGCACGCACTCGGCGACGAACCAGTACTACACGCTCGCCGCGCGCGGCAAGGCGGTGCCGCTCGGCAGCATCGAGCGCGGTGACCTGCTCTTCTGGGGCTCGGGCGGCGACTACTACCACGTGGCGATCTACCTCGGCGGCGGTCGCATCCTCGAGGCGCCACGCGAGGGCGTGCCCGTGCGCGAGTACTTCATCTGGGGGAGCCCCTCGGCGGCCGCCCGCCCGGCGGGCTGAGGCTTCGAGGGTCGCTGCGCTCCTCCTCGACCCGGTGGGCATGCGAAAGGGGGCGAGCACGATGGTGAGGTTGGAGCCGCTGACCGCCATGAGGTGGGTGAGGTCCGTGGCCCGGAACGCCTCCCGCAGGTCGTCCGGTACCCGCCCGGTGTCCCCGA